>JAZQZW010000028.1:0-3997 GCA_045634285.1 Oscillospiraceae bacterium | reverse complement strand
CGAAGGCATAACCGGAACCCGAATGGATAAAAGAGATGACTTTCAGCGTATGCTTAAAGATTGCAGAAAAGGTAAAATCGACCGCATAATCGCAAAATCAATCTCACGATTTGCCCGAAACACAAAGGAGTGTCTGACAGTAATTCGAGAGCTGAACGACCTTGGAATCACAGTATTTTTTGAAAAGGAAAATGTCGATACTGCAAATATTTCAGATGAACTGATGATAACAATTATGGGTGGTCTTGCACAGGAAGAATCGGTGTCGATTTCACAAAATTTGCGTTGGAGTGTTCGGAAAAGAATGCAGAACGGAACATACATACTCCCCCATGTTCCGTTTGGATACAAAATGTGCGATGGTAAGCTGATTATCGAAGAATCAGAAGCCAAAACAATTCGAGAAATTTTTAAATTGTATCTGAGTGGAATTGGAATAAATAAAATCGCCATGATATTAAATCAGCAGCAACCACAAAAAGTATGGACATATGTTGCAGTAAGGTACATTCTCAGAAATGAAAAATATACAGGCAATTCCCTGTGGCATAAAACCTGTACCACCGAAACACTGCCATTCAAAACAATCATAAACAAAGGTTATGAGGATAAATATTTCGTAAAAAATACTCATGAAGAAATAATTTCAGAGGAAGATTTTGAAAGAGTTCAAAAGTTACTTTCATCAAAATCATTTGAGGTAAATATACAGATATATCCTTTAACCAAGAAGGTAGTTTGCGGTGAATGTGGTACTTCATTCAGAGTTAGGCATATAAACAATATAACCTACTGGGAATGTAGAAATCACAATATATCTGCCGAGAACTGCAGTATAAAACAAATTCCGGAACAGAAATTTTATGAAGCGTTCATAACGTTGTACAATAAACTTAAAATAAACTATCAGAACATATTCCCCACTCTTTTGTCACAGCTTCAGGAACTAAGAAATAAAAAGTTCAGCAGTAACAAGCAGTACAGCGAAATTATGAAAGAAATTGCCAAACTCAAAGAACAGACTCATGTCCTTGCAAGGCTTAAAACAAAAGGCTTTCTTGATGACAGTAAGTACCTTGAACAGACAGCAGAACTGAATTCCAAAATTGAAAAGTTAAACCGAGAGCTTCAGAAAATCTCACGCTGTGATGATGAAGATGATGTAATTGAAAAGCTTAAGGATGTGGCTTCCATAATTGAAAGCGGAACTGAGCTTATGACAGAGTTTGACGAGATTATGTTTGAAAGCCTGGTTGAAAAGATTGTTGTGAAAAATCAGAAAGAACTTGAATTTCAACTGTATGGCGGTTTGAAATTTACAGAAAGGATGGTGTGATATGAAGAAAAACAGAACAATCCCATTCGGATACATGATGAAGAATGGTGAGATTGAAATTGAGCCTGTTGAAAGCAAAGCGGTACAGGAAATTTTCAGTCTGTACCTTGACGGCAGTTCACTTATGACAATTGCAGTATATATGAAAAGCAACGATATTTCGTACAATGGCATAAACAACATATGGAACAAAAATATGGTCAAGAGAATTCTTGAAAATGAAAAATATATTGGTGAAGAAAATTATCCGAGAGTAGTTGATGATGAAATTTTTTTCAGAGCCAATGCCAAAAAGAAAGTTCGTGCAAGTATAGTTGCTGAAATTTCAGAAGAATTACAGGCAATCCGAACCCTTACCCACTGCTCCGAGTGTGGTCACAGACTGTCGAGAATCGGTGGCAATACCCGACCTGAGAAGTGGAACTGTAAAAATCCCGACTGCTCAAAATTCGAGTACAGAATTACTGATAATATGCTTCGGGGCGTGATTTTAAATGTACTCAATACTGTGATTGCAAATCCCGAAATGCTTGAAACAGATACGGAAATAAGCAGTTACACTCCAAGCCTTGAAGTAATCCGACAGCAGAATGAAATCAGCAGAATAACCGAATCGTCAGATGTGGATTTTGATAAGGCAAAGGATGAAATCCTGCACCTTGCACAGATGAAATACGACTGTTGTACATACAACGACAAACCACTTAAAACCGAGCATTTGACAAATATTCTTGCTGATAAGCAACAATTGAATACAATCGACATTGACTTACTGAAATCCTGTGTTTCAAGGATTGAGGTAAGTCATTTTTATACGATAGAAATTGAATTCATAAATGGTGTGACAATAAAAAATGTAACGGAAAGGACTGAGAAAAATGACAACAGCACCAAATGTGACGATAATTCCTGCCAAAGTTCAGACGGATGAAAACAGGGATAAGTACCATCAATTAAAAGTCGCAGCGTACTGCCGTGTCAGTACCGAACAGGAAGAACAGCAAAACAGTTATCAGGTGCAGATTTCCTACTACACTGATTTGATAAACAGGAAAAAAGAATGGACACTTGCCGGCATCTTCGCAGACGAAGGCATTTCAGGAACACAAGCACGAAAAAGACCAGAGTTTTTAAAGATGATTCGGCAGTGCAGAAAGAAAAAAATTGACCTTGTCATAACAAAATCAATTTCAAGATTCGCACGAAACACGGTTGACTGCATTGAGTATGTAAGAGAACTGAAAAATTTAGGAATCGGTGTGATTTTTGAAAAAGAAAACATCAACACGCTGACAATGACTTCGGAATTTATGATTTCCCTTTACGGAAGTTTTGCTCAGGCAGAAAGTGAATCGATAAGCAAAAATGTCACATGGGGTATGCAGAAGGCTTATGCCGAGGGCAAGGTGGCAATCCAGTATTCAAAGCTTTTGGGATACAAAAAGGGTAAGGATAACAAACCCGAAATCGTACCCGAAGAAGCAGAAACCATAAAGCTGATTTATGAACTTTTCCTTGATGGCTACAGTATGACAAAAATCAAGAAAACCCTTGAAAGCAAAGGAATTCTGACCGCCATGGGCAAGACCGTGTGGAATGAATCACTTGTAAAAAGTATTCTGCAGAATGAAAAATATGTAGGTGATGTGCTTCTCCAAAAGACCTTTACTACCGACTGCATTTCAAAAAAGGTTGTGAAAAACAATGGCGAAAGACCAATGTATCTCATATCAAATCATCATGAGCCGATAATTGACAGGGACACATTTAACAGAGCCGCACAGGAGCTTGCACGACGCTCAAGTAAAAGAAAAATAAGTGATAAAGCAAAAACCGAACAAGGCAAATATTCAAGTAAATATGCACTTTCGGAACTGCTTATCTGTGGCAAATGCGGTACACCTTACAGGCGGCAGATGTGGAGAAAAATAAGCGGTGAAAGATACGCAGTATGGCGGTGTATAAGCCGTCTTAATCACGGAGAACGATACTGCACAGGCTCGCCCACAGTCCATGAAATACCGCTTCACAGAGCAATTTTAAAGGCTGTAAACGAGTACCTCGGATGTCGTGATGAGATTGCAAAAATCCTTAAAGCCAACATTGGAACGGTTATGGAGTGCAAAAACAGTCAGGAAATTTTAAACTTTAAAAACCGACTGAAAGAACTTGATAAGGCACGAAATGATCTGATAACACTAATAACAAGCGGTGCATGTGCCGAGGATACGCTGGACAAAGAATTTATGAAAATTCATGACGAGGAAAAAGAAATAAATGAAAAGCTGTCAGAGCTTCAGAAAAGCATAAAAATTTCAGAGGACACCCAAAGCAAAATCGACTCGGCTATGCAGACGATAAGCAACGAGAATTTTCAGCTTGACACATTCGATGATGTCATAATCAGAAAGCTGATTGAGTGTGTAAGGGTTATTTCAAAAGATACGGTTCAGATAATTTTTAAAGGCGAAATTGAAGTAATGGCAAAAATTGAAAAGTGAATTATTATTAAATTCAGGGGAAGCTCTCTATCGCAGAGCTTCCCCTCTTGTCAAACAGTCCACCGGACTGATTTGACAATTCACCCCTTGCAGAGCTCTTCTAAGGCAAGGAGAATTTCGCCGTCTGCGGACGGCGACCAAGGCTCTGCCTTTGGAAACC
>JAZQZW010000027.1:0-3393 GCA_045634285.1 Oscillospiraceae bacterium | reverse complement strand
ATTCTGCATGACAAGGGTTACAAAAATATTCAGCGACAGATCCCCGAGTGCAAGGACTGGAACGAACAGCTGAAATCCATGAAGGGTGCTGATTTCATTCCGTCCTCTCCCCATAAACGAAAAGAAAAATATATTAAAACGGTGTGGGATTTAAAATATTTCGAATGCTGTCCCGAAAGACTTGCAGACAGGATTTCAAAGACTTTTCAAAACAGACAGTACAGATATCTTGCTGAATATGCCCTTGCAGGTTCTTCCTTTTTTCTGCCCAAGACAAAGCGTATGAACACCGAATTCAAGGCTTTTCTGACCCTTCATCAGAAGCTTCGGGATGAGTACCGAGCCTATGCCGACAAAGGCAGAATAACGCAGAAAACAGAGGATCTGACGGCAATTTACAAACAAGTAATTGCCGACCTCAAAAATAACCATGCCCGTACAAAAGAACAGATGATTGAAACTGCAAAGCTTCTGTTCCGGCTTTCGGATATGGCGGTCAGATGTGAGGTACAGCAGGAACTTACGCAGACAATTTCAGAGCCGATACAGGAGGAAAAAATATGTCACAGTCACAGCTTACAGGCATTATCGTAATGGCAGTTGTTTTTGTGATACTGCTTGGACTTGCATACTGTTCAAACAATTATTCACTTGATAAAATCAAGAGAAAAACTGTTGGACAAGGACAGCACGGAACGGCTCGATGGGCAACAAAATCCGAGATAAAAAGTACATATATTTCAGTTCCGTATGAACCGGAAAAGTGGCGAAAAGGAAAAAATCTCCCTGCGGTACAGGGTACGGTTGTGGGCTGCAGAGGTGCAGGAAAAAATACTGTCGCACTGGTTGATGAGGGTGATGTTCACACCCTTATGATTGGTGCGGCGGGTGTCGGTAAAACCGCCTTTTTTCTTTATCCGAACATAGAATTTGCCTGTGCTTCGGGGATGTCTTTCTTGTCAACCGACACGAAGGGAGATGTTGCCCGAAACTACGGAACAATCGCAAAAAAGTATTACGGTTACAATGTTTCCGTAATTGATCTGCGTAATCCGACACGCTCAGACGGCAACAATATGCTCTATCTTGTAAACAAATATATGGATATGTATCTTACGGACAAACGCAATTTGTCAGCTAAAGTAAAGGCTGAAAAGTACGCAAAAATCACAGCAAAAACCATTATCGGATCAGGCGGTGATTCTGCATCATTCGGTCAGAATGCGTTTTTCTATGACGCCGCAGAAGGACTTCTTGCCTCGCTGATTTTACTTCTTGCAGAGTTCGGTGAGAAAAACGAAAGACATATTGTTTCGGTTTTCAAGCTTATTCAGGACCTGCTTGAACCCGAAAAAAGCAAAGGCGGTGTGGAGAAAAACAGCTTCAAAATCCTTATGGAACAGCTTCCCGGAGAGCATAAGGCAAGATGGCTTGCAGGTGCAGCGTTATACTCTGCTGATCAGGCAATGATGTCGGTAATGTCAACCGCACTTTCAAGGCTCAACAGCTTTATTGATTCCGAGGTAGAACAGATACTGTGTTTCAAAACAGAAATAGACGCTGAAAAGTTCTGCAATGAAAAATCCGCTATCTTTATTGTACTTCCCGAGGAAGATTCGAGCAAGCATTTCATGGCTTCACTTGTGATTCAGCAGCTTTACAGAGAGATACTTGTTATTGCTGACGAGAACGGCGGAAAGCTGAAAAACAGGGTTATGCTGTATGCCGATGAATTCGGCACTTTCCCGAAAATCGAGGGTGTGGAAGCAATGTTTTCAGCAAGCCGTTCAAGAAAAATTTCCATAGTTGCAATTATACAGTCCTTTGCACAGCTTGACAAAAACTACGGAAAAGAAGGTCAGGAAATTATTACAGACAACACTCAGCTTACTATTTTCGGTGGCTTTGCACCAAATTCACAATCGGCAGAGGTATTGTCAAAGGCTCTGGGTGAACAGACTGTTATGTCGGGAAGTGTATCCCATGGCAAAGAAAAAAGCCAGTCACTGCAGATGATAGGCAGACCGCTCATGACTGTTGATGAACTGAAATCAATGCCAAAAGGCAGGTTTATTGTTATGAAAACAGGAACAAACCCCATGATTTCACCACTTAAACTGTACTTTAAATGGGGCATTTCCTTTGAAGAACCATATCTGCTTCCCGACAAGGGTGCAAGAGAGGTTTCATATATGGGCAAGGAAAAACTTATACGGGAGGTGTGCTTAAAGTATCCTGTGGACTCAAAGTTTTATGAAGAAAATACAAAGATGAAAGGACAAAAGAAACTTAAAACGGGTGGTGCATAGCCTGAAATATTCAAGAAAAATTTACGAATACAAGCTTCCGCACAGGGCAGTTTCAGTCTTTATGTACCTCTCCGACCGTGCAGACAGAAAGCGTGAATGCTTCCCCTCTGTCAGAACAATTGCAAACGACCTGCACACATCAAAATCAACTGTGTTCCGTGCTCTCGATGACCTTGAAAAAGCAGGACTGATACAGCGTAATTCAAGGTATCGTACAAGCGGTGCGAGAAGCTCAAATCTATACAAAATCAAGGAGAATTTATGAAGGAAAAGAAATGCAGACATTACAGAAAAACAAAAAAATATTTTCTGAAATTCAAAAGAAAATGCCGATGTTTTTACTGCTTTTCAAACAGGCAGTACCGTAATTTAAAACGCTTGATATCGGCAGAAGAAAAAATGAAAAATTGGGGTGATACGGATGTTTGACTGGATAGGTGACGCACTTTCATGGCTTGGTGAAACTGTGTTCGGCGGTGTGGGTTCAATCATTTCCGAAGCTATATGGGACATAATGTTGGAATGGCTGTTCAGCGTTGTCTACGGAGCTGTTGCAGACTTCTTCGGGATGATAAACGGAATGGGTGCGTCAATCTTTGAACTGTCATGGATAGAAGCATTTTTAAGCCTGTTTTCAATGTTCGGATGGGCGTTGTTTGCAGCGGGATTTGTTGTTGCTGTGTTTGATCTGGCAATAGAATACCAGTCGGGACGGGCAAATATTCAGAATACAGCTCTGAATATTCTGAAAGGGTTTATGGCTGTAAATCTGTTTACGGAACTGCCTGTTGCACTGTATAAATTTTGCATAACATTGCAGACCACATTTTCAAACGAATTGCTGTCCCACTTTGTTGATGTTACCAGAGCCGACATTGTTGGGACAGCCGAAGTAATACTTAAAAATATGGGAACATTTTCGGGACTTCTGGGACTGATTACCCTGATAGCTTTTGCATATTGTGTTGTGAAACTGTTCTTTGCAAACATAAAAAGAGGCGGCATTCTCCTCTGTCAGATTGCAGTTGGAAGTCTGTATATGTTCTCTGTTCCGAGAGGTTTTGCAGACGGCTTTAACAGCTGG
>JAZQZW010000026.1:0-6189 GCA_045634285.1 Oscillospiraceae bacterium | reverse complement strand
AGGCTTGAGCGAAACTTTTATATTAGTCAACCAATGTCGGATTAAAGTTTTCCTTCCAAGGAAGACCCCACTTGTTGAGAGCGTCCATAAACGGATCCGGCTCAAATTCTTCAACGTTGTAAACGCCAGGCTTCTTCCACTTGCCTGTAAGCACCATCATAGCACCAATCATGGCAGGAACACCTGTTGTATATGAAACAGCCTGTGAGCCTACCTCCTTGTAGCATTCCTGGTGGTCGCAAACGTTGTAAACGTAGTAGTTTACGTCCTTGCCGTCCTTTTTACCCTGACAGATACAGCCGATATTTGTCTTGCCTACTGTTCTTGGGCCAAGTGATGCAGGATCAGGAAGTACAGCCTTTAAGAACTGGAGAGGTACAATTTCCTTACCCTCATACATGATAGGTTCAATAGAAGTCATGCCAACGTTTTCAAGGCACTTTAAGTGTGTAAGGTATGACTGACCGAATGTCATGAAGAATCTGATTCTCTTGATGCCTGTGATATTAAGGGCAAGGGATTCAAGCTCTTCGTGGTGGAGGAGGTACATGTCCTTTTCGCCAACCTCATCAAAGTTGTAAACTCTCTTGATTTCCATTGGTTCAGTTTCTACCCATTCACCGTTTTCAATGTAGCTTCCCTTTGCTGAAACTTCACGAATGTTGATTTCAGGGTTGAAGTTTGTTGCAAACGGATAACCATGGTCGCCACCGTTACAGTCTAAAATATCAATGTAGTTGATTTCGTCAAAGTAGTGCTTGAGTGCATAAGCTGAGAACACACCTGTTACACCGGGGTCAAAGCCACAGCCGAGAATTGCTGTAATACCTGCCTGTTCAAACTTTTCTCTGTAAGCCCACTGCCACTTGTATTCAAACTTAGCTGTATCCTCAGGCTCATAGTTTGCAGTATCAAGGTAGTCTGTCTTTGTTTCAAGACAAGCGTCCATGATTGTTAAGTCCTGATATGGAAGTGCTACGTTGATTACAATATCAGGCTTTTCCTTGTTGATAAGCTCTACAAGCTGTGGTACGCTGTTTGCGTCAACCTGTGCTGTTGTGATTTTTGTGGCTGTCTTGCCCTCAAGGTCTGACTTGAACTTGTCACACTTTGACTTTGTTCTGCTGGCAATACAGATTTCTGTGAATACATCGCTGTTCTGACAACACTTGTGTATAACTACTCCGGCTACGCCGCCGGCACCGATAATTAAAGCTTTAGACATTTTTATATTTCCTTTCGATTTATAAATTTTAAGTTTCTTTTGAAAGAAACAAAACTTTTTTACTATAGATTTTTAATATCTTTTCCGTACTTTCTTTACTTGCATAAAGAAAGTACCAAAGAAATGCACAAGCTTTTTTCTTTTCTCCGAAACAGAAAAAACCTTGACCAAAAAAGAAAAAATTCTATACATGAATTTGTTACCAAAGATAATAACTTACCTCTTAAAAGCAAGAGAATTTTCGGATAATTTAACTCTCCCATGTTTTGTAAGACGAAAGTTTATGTATTTTATGTACTTTTTGTACAGGCAAAAAGTACATAAAAAGATATTAAACAATAACTTTGTGCTTAATTTTTTTGCTGCTTTTTTCTAAAAAAAGTAGAGAAGTATTTCCCTTAAAAGCTTACATACAAGGGCAGTAGAAGAACCACTCTGGTCAAGCATAGGAGAAAGCTCGTTTACGTCCATTGCAACCACATTAAGCCCTGAAACAGTTTCAACAGCTTTCAGAAGCTCTGTAAAGGTTACTCCACCTGCCTCGGGAGTACCTGTTCCCGGGAAGCATGACGGGTCAAGGACGTCAAGGTCGATTGTGAAGTAAACGGGATTGTCACCGATTTTTTCTTTAAGTGTTTCAATAGTGTCAAAGTTGAACTTGTTTGTGCAGACATGCTCTCTGCCCCAGTAAAATTCCTCTCTGTCACCACTTCTGATGCCGAACTGGAAAATCTTATCATCTCCCACAAGCTCATGGCATCTTCTCATGACACAGGCGTGTGAAAGCTTCTGTCCTAAATAATCATCACGTAAATCAGCATGTGCGTCAAAGTGAACTATATGTAAATTCGGATACTTCTTCACTGCCGCCCTTACGCTGCCAAGTGTTACAAGATGCTCGCCACCTATCATAAGTGGCATTTTACCGTCTGACAAAATCTTCTCCGAAAGCTCCTCAATATCGGCAAGGGCTGATTCGGGACTTCCGAAGCAAAGCTCTAAATCACCTGCGTCAAATACGCTTATGTCCTCTAAATCCTTATCCTGATAGGGACTGTAGGTTTCAATCCCGAAACTTTCGTTTCTCATGGCAGCACTTGCAAAGCGTGTGCCGGGACGGTATGAAGTAGTGCTGTCAAAGGGTGCGCCGAAAATTACAATTTTACTTTCGTCATACTCATTGTCACAGCCTATAAATGTATGTATGTTCTTTTCCATTATCTTTTATCTCCCGCTTCTCTCAGGCAGTCACGCACGTTGTTCGGTATCGCAAAACAGCCTGTATGTAGGATAGTATTGTAGTATTTTGTTTTAAGCCCCAGACTGTTCCACCAGTCAGCTTTAAGGTCTGCCCTCGGGTCATACTTCTTTGACGCAAAGCCGAAAAGCCAGTGTCCTGACGGATATGTGGGAATGTGTGCCTGATAGACAAGTGCTATCGGGAATGTTGACTTTATTCTGCTGTGTGCTCTTTTCATAGAGTTTGCATAGGCTGTATAGAATGTACTTTCATGCTGATTTACCAGTATGCCGTCCTCTTTCAGAGCCTTGTAGCAGTTGCCGTAAAATTCCCTTGTGAAAAGCCCCTCACCTACGCCGAATGGGTCGGTTGAGTCAACTATAATAAGGTCGTACTCATTTTCAACGCCCCTTACAAATCTCAGCCCGTCCTGATAGTGAATGTGTACTCTCGGGTCGGAAAGCTTTGACGCCAGTGAAGGCATGTACTCCTTACAGATTTCCACAACCATTTCGTCAATCTCAACCATGTCTATATTTTTGATATGCTCATATCGTGTCAGCTCTCTGACGGTTCCTCCGTCTCCTGCTCCGATAACAAGCACATTTGAAATATTCGGGTTTACTGCCATAGGAACATGGGTTATCATTTCGTGGTAGATATATTCGTCCTTTTCGGTTACCATCATAAGACCGTCAAGGGTCAGTATTCTGCCGAACTCCTCCGACTCAAAGATATCTATACGCTGATACTCACTCTGGGCACTTCTTAAATGCTTATCCACACGTATGGAAAACTTCACGTTTTTACTGTGATTTTCCGTAAACCATAAATCCATATTTTATGCCTCCACAACGTTAATATTCTCAATTTTCATATCCTGTGTACCTGTCATAAAACAGCCCTTTTCCTTGGCATAATTTATGTAGTTTATAATTTCATCGGTTATTCTCTCCCCAGGGGCAAGTATAGGTATTCCCGGAGGATAGCACATTACAAATTCCCCACAGACCTTTCCACTGCTCTCGTTTATAGGCATTGACTTCTTTTTGCCGTAAAACGCCTGTTGTGGTGCAGTAATAACCTCAGGGTTTATATATTCATGGTCGAACATTCCTGCCTTATCCTTTGAGTAAAGACGCTTTATTTCAGAAAGGGAGGATATAAGACGTTCTATCTCAAGTGCCCTGTCCCCTGCCGAAACTATGGCAAGAATATTTCCTATGTCGCCGAATTCAATCTGTATGTTATACTCATCACGGAGTATGTCGTAAACCTCAATTCCCGCAAGACCGATATCCCTTGTATGAACAGAAAGCTTCGTTTTGTCAAAGTCATAGAAAGCCTTACCGTCACACAGTTCCTCACCAAAGGCATAGTACCCACCGATTTTGTTGATTTCACTTCTTGCATACTCGGCATACTTAACCGTTCTCCTGAACAGTTCCTTTCCGTTCAGGGCAAGGTTTTTTCTTGCGATATCAAGTGAAGTAATCAGCAGATATGAGCCGCTTGTTGTCTGGGTTAAGTTTATAACCTGTCTTACATAGTCGGCATTGACATTTTTGCCGCACAGCAGAAATGAGCTTTGTGTTAAAGAGCCGCCTGTCTTGTGCATACTTACTGCCGCCATGTCAGCACCTGCCGCCATACCCGAAACAGGCATATCCTCACCGAAATAGAAGTGAGTGCCGTGGGCTTCGTCAACAAGAGCAAGCATGTTGTTGTCATGGGCAAGCTTTACAATGGCACGTAAGTCCGAGCATACGCCATAGTAGGTAGGATTGTTTATAAGCACAGCTTTGGCGTCAGGGTTTTCCTTGATTGCCCTTTCAACATCCTCCACGCTCATTCCGAGAGGAATACCAAGCTGTTTGTTTGTTCCCGGATTTACATAAACAGGTACAGCACCGTTTACTACAAGAGCATTAATGGCGCTTCTGTGTACGTTACGTGGCATGATAATCTTGTCCCCTGCCTTTGTGGAGGACATAATCATAGCCTGTACCGAGCCTGTTGTTCCGTTTACCATTAAAAACGCATTTTCAGCACCGAAGGCCTGAGCCGCCAGTTCCTGTGCCTCTTTTATGACGGATACAGGGTGGCATAAATTGTCAAGGGGTTTCATGGAGTTTACGTCTGCTTTAAGGCATGAGATACCAAGAAAGTCAGTAAGCTCCCTGTTTCCACGTCCGCCCTTATGTCCCGGTACGTCAAAAGGCACTACTCTGTTCTGAAGATGATTCTGCATTGCTTCAAGCACAGGTGCGTCACTCTGAGAAAAAATCATTTCCGATTCCCTCCCGTAAATTTATCAGTATATATTTGCTCCGCTGAAAATTTCAATCATTTCCCTACGGAGACTGTTTGGAATTGCAACTCGTTCATGTGGAGGAAGCTCGTAAACATCTGTATTGAACAGATAGTTCTGAAGCTTCAGCTCCTTGATAAGCATTTTTGTGTGGAATATATTCGACTGGTATACGTTTACATCAATGGCATCATATTTTGTAAGGGTTGTCTTGTCGATATAGTCCTGGATTGACGTAATATTATGGTCGATAAAATGCTTTTTTCCGCACATATCACGGGTAAAGCCACGCACTCTGTAATCAATCGTTATAATATCCGAATCAAAGCTTCCGATAAGGTAATCAAGAGTTTTCAGTGGTGAAATCTCACCGCATGTGGCTACGTCAATATCAACTCTGAATGTACATATTGAGTTTTCCGGATGTGATTCAGGGAATGTATGTACCGTAACATGACTCTTGTCAAGATGGGCATGTACTGTATTTGTATGGGTAAAATTAAGCCCCTGGTTGCATGATTTGTCAATATGTTCGGGATTTACATGTCCCTCGGCAATAAGTACGTTTACAGACGCACCCTGAGGGTCGTAATCCTGCTTTGAGATGTTTAAAACGGTAGCTCCGATTCTTTTTGTTACCTCGCACAGAATATTTGTAAGACGTTCAGAATTGTACTGCCCGTCGATATATCTGATATAATCCTCCTGTTCACGCTTACTGCTCGCATAGCAGACGTCGTAAATATTGAAGCTGAGAGCTTTTGTGAGGTTATTGAATCCATAAAGTGCAAGCTTTTTTTCCAACCCTAACATCACGGCCTTTCATTAAAATATTATCTTTAATTTATTTAATAAACACTTGTCGTATATTATCACTTTATTGTATCATATTCTAAGAAAAAATGCAATAATTTTTGGATATTTTTTTGCAGGGAGATAAATTTATATTTGTCGCTTTATTTTGGTTGCTTAACTTTTCTTGCTTGTACAAGAAAAGTTACAAAAGAATACACAAACTTTCTTTGTAAAGAAAGTTTGAACAAAGAAAAGTCACTGCATACTGTTACAAAACTCAGACTGTCCTCCACAAATGCTTTATTCTTACTGCAACAACAGTAAAATCATAATTGATAATATACTGCGTACTGTCAGCCACCGCATACTAAAGCAGGCAGCTTTAAACAAGCTTTATTATAACAAATTCTCTCAAATTTGCATCTTTGCTTGCGGGGAGTATTGCGTTTCAAGTTAGCTATCCGATACAGTTTTTTTGTATCGGATATGATTATTCTTTTCATGGGAAACAGTCTGAGTTATCTTACAAATTCATGTATAGAATTTTTTCTTTTTTGATTAAACTTTTTTCTGTTTCGAAGAAAAGAAAAAAGTTTATAAGTCGGAGGCCAAGCGGGT
>JAZQZW010000025.1:0-44113 GCA_045634285.1 Oscillospiraceae bacterium | reverse complement strand
CTGACATAATTAACTCTCCTTACTCAAAATACCGATTTTCCATTTCCACGATATTTCATATTAAAATTTTACAGTTATAGTATATCACATTTTGTATGATTTTTCAATACTGATATAAAAATTTTTGTATTATATTTTTTGCTGTTTAAAGTGGTAAATATTTATTGAAATTTAATAAAAATGATAAATTGATGACAATTTTGTTTTGAATGGAAGCAAACCTGAAAATAGCTATAATATATTCGTGAAATCAGAACAAGGCATATCATTACGATATGCCTTTATTTTATATATCTGAAAGTTCCTTTATCATTTCCCCTGCAATAACAAGTCCTGCAACCGAGGGTACAAAAGCAACACTTCCGATAGTTTTTCTCTTTTGGGATATTTCATCACTTTCGCACTTATGCGGACAAGGTGCTTCTGTTGAGTAAACAACTTTAAGCTTCTTTACATTTCTCTTTTTAAGTTCGTATCTCAGAACCTTTGCAAGAGGACAGGTATGTGTCTTGTAAATATCGGTTATGGTAATTTTGGTGGGGTCAAGTTTGTTTCCTGTACCCATTGATGAAATAATCGGAATGCCGAGTTTATATGCATTTTCAATCAGATTAAGCTTTGAAGTTACCGAATCAATTGCATCTGCAATATAGTCAAATCCGCTTAAATCAATCTCATCACCTGTATAGAAACAATCATGAATTACAACCTCTGCATTGGGGTTGATATCAAGAATACGTTCCTTTGCAACTTCAACCTTTTTTCTGCCCACAGTTGACTGTAATGCCACAAGCTGTCTGTTTATATTGGTAACAGATACAACATCATTATCAATAAGTGTGATTTTCCCCACTCCACTTCGTGCAAGGGCTTCAGCAGTATAAGAACCTACCCCTCCAACACCGAAAACAGCAACGGAGGATTTATTAAGCTTTTCCACACCATCTTCACCAAGAAGAAGTCTTGTTCTTGAAAATTCATCAGGCATGCCAGTCACCTCTGTCAGTTACAATTTCATATTCTATATTCTGCATTGATTTTTTCAGAGCCTCAAGACCTTCAGCTGCTTCGGTATCCATACAGATTTTACCATCATAAAGAGTATAAAGCTTTCTTAAATCTACAGGTGAGAGATTAGGCATTACTACATTTGCCCCGACTTTTATGCCAAGTTCTCTGCCGTTTTCTGCAATAGTTCCCAGAGCCGTTGTTGACGGAATAAGTGCGTTTGGCAGAAGAAGTCTTGTAAGTGCAACCATTACAAGAGTATCACGTAAGCCTCCTTGCTTTTCATCTTTGAAGCGTGTATCCTTATGTGGAATAAAAGGGCCTATTCCTATCATCTGTGGCTGCAATTTCTTCAAAAACATCAGGTCATTCACAAGATTTTCTCTTGTCTGATAAGGAGATCCTACCATAAAGCCTGCTCCCGTCTGAAAGCCGATTTCCTTTAAATCCATAAGGCATCTTATTCTGTTTTTGAATGACATTTCTGTGGGGTGGAGCATTTCATAATGCTTGTAATATGCGGTTTCATGACGGAGAAGATATCTGTCTGCACCTGCATCATAAAGCCTCTGATAGCTTTCTCTTGACCTTTCACCAAGAGAAAGGGTAACGGCACAATCCGGGTAATCTGACTTAATCTGCTTTATAATATCACAGAGCATATCATCAGTAAAGTGATTGTCCTCGCCGCCCTGCATTACAAATGTACGGAATCCCAGAGCATATCCTGATTTGCAGCATGCAAAAATATCTTCAGCAGTAAGACGGTATCTTTCGGCATTTTTATTACCACGTCTGATACCGCAGTAGTAGCAGTTGTTTTTGCAGTAGTTTGAAACCTCAATCAGACCTCTTATAAACACCTTGTTGCCGTAAA
Source organism: Oscillospiraceae bacterium (assembly GCA_045634285.1). Taxonomy (GTDB): domain Bacteria; phylum Bacillota; class Clostridia; order Oscillospirales; family Ruminococcaceae; genus Porcipelethomonas. The sequence goes on along the minus strand of JAZQZW010000025.1, from coordinate 42,228 downwards.
TACTTTTTCTTACCCTGTCAGCCGTTTCAAAAAGAAGGTCATCACAGCTGTCATCATTTACAATCTGTAAAAGTTCCTCAGGGTAATCAACATTATGTGTGCTTTCAAGTTTATTAATAGTATCTTTAATATTCATAATTTTCCTATTCATCCAAATCGTAGAACATTCTGTAGCGTTTTTCATTGTGAGTATAACAGCTCAGTACAAGTCCGACTGCAACATACATACTCAGAAGCGCCGTACCACCTGCACTCAGGAACGGAAGTGGGATACCGATAACAGGCATTACCTTAAGAACCATTCCGATGTTCATGAAACAGTGGGTAAACAGCATTGCGAATGTACCCATGCAGATAAGCTTTCCGAGTAAATCCATAGTTTTACGGCTGTCGCTTAAAACCCTTATGCAGATGTATGCAAGAAGAACAATTACCGCAACAGCACCCACAAATCCGAAAACCTGTCCCAGATGTGCAAAAATAAAGTCGTTGTGCATTTCAGGTACTTCGGTAAATTCCTTGCTTAAAAAGCCCTTGCCGAAAAGTTTGCCGGAACCAAGTGCCGCAAGCCCTAAGTTCTGCTGATATTCAAGTCCCATAGGGTCAGTACCCGGCTCAATAAGAATCATGATACGCTTTTTGTGAAGTGACTGAAGACCGTAGTTCCATAAAAGGTAAAGAGCAGGAGGTGTTGCAACAAGTGCCGCAATAATATATTTGAAGGAAAGTCCTGCCGAGAAAAGCATTGCAACAAACATCATAAGGAATACAATAGCTGTACCATAGTCACCCTGAAGTGCAACTATTCCTACAGGCACTGCACCATGCAGTATGATAAACAGCAGATGCAAAGGGTGATTTATGTTGTCTTTATCCTTGTACAGATGGAATGAAAAGCTGAGAATAAATGCAAGCTTCAATACTTCGGCAGGCTGCATGGTAATAAAACCAAGGTTAAGCCATGCTCTGTCATCGGCACCACCATGCGTATACCCCAGCCCTGTAAAGGTCAGGGCAACAAGTACAAGTGAAAACGGGACATACAAAAACCATAGTCTTGAAATACTATGATAATCCATAGAAGCTATAACAAGTGCTATAAAAATACCAAGCACCATTGAAATCGACTGAATAATATAGTCACGTGCAGAGGTGTCGCCCGTTTCTGTGGCAACAAGGGAATAAAGCAGTGCTATTCCAAGTGCCGAGCATGCTGTTACTGCTATGAGAAGCGGTTTGTCAAGCCGCTGATAATATTTGTGAAGCTTATGTAAAAATGCGTTCATTTTTGTTCCTTTCTGTTTTGTTTATTTTCCGACATTCCAGTATTTTCTGTCAAGACTGCGGAACTGTATAGCTGCTGAAACATGTTCTTTTTCTATAATTTCACTTGCCGCGAGGTCGGCAACAGTTCTTGCAACCTTTAAAATTCTGTCATAGGCTCTTGCTGAAAGCCCAAGCTTGTCAAATGCGTTTCCGACAAATTTATCTGCTTCATCACTCATAGGACAGAATTTCTTAAGTTTATCGGGAGTGATGTTTGCGTTGCAGTAAATATCAGTACCCTTAAATCGCTGAGTCTGAATATCCCTTGCAGCTGTAACCCTTTTTCTTATTTCCGCAGAGGATTCTTCCTTTACTGTAGAGGACAAGTCCTGATATTCAACAGGTGCCGCTTCTATATGAAGGTCAAATCTGTCAAGGAGAGGACCTGATATTTTTGATAAATACGTTGAAACCTGTTTCTGAGTGCATCTGCACCTGTCGCTTGGGTGTCCGTAGTAACCGCATGGACAAGGATTCATGGCGGCAATCAGCATAATCGACGCGGGATATGAAACTGTTCCTGACGCTCTTGAAATTGTAACTTTTCCGTCTTCAAGAGGCTGACGGAGTATTTCAAGGGTCTTTCTGTCAAATTCTGCAAGCTCGTCAAGAAACAGAAGTCCGTTATGAGCAAGAGAAATTTCGCCTGGTCGTGGTATCGAGCCTCCGCCGGCAAGTCCTGCCGAAGAAATAGTGTGATGCGGAGTTCGAAACGGTCTCATCGTTACAAGAGGTGATTTTGGGTCAAGCATTCCTGAAATGGAATGGATTTTTGTGGTTTCAATCGACTCCTCAAAGGTCATGTCGGGGAGAATTGACGGCATTCTCTTGGCAAGCATGCTTTTGCCGCTTCCCGGAGTGCCGATAAGCAGAGCGTTGTGACCGCCTGCTGCCGCAATTTCAAGAGCTGTCTTTGCCATTTTCTGTCCCTTTACGTCTGCAAAGTCAAGAGGGGAGTTATAAGCACCGGAAGAGGGTTGGAATTTTTCCTGCGGCTTTATTTTTATTCTGCCCGTAAAATGTTCAAGTATGTCATTTACCGAGTCTGCACCGTAAATTTCTATTCCCTCAACTACCGAAGCCTCGTAGGCATTTTCCTTTGGTACGAAAACACCCTTAAAGCCCGATTCCTTTGCAAGAAGCACCATAGGAAGAACACCCTTGACGGAACGGAGTTTTCCACTGAGGGAAAGCTCGCCGATAAAGCAGTATTCATCAAGATTATCAGTTATATATGCTGTAGCCTTGAGTATTGCCATAAGAATCGGCAGGTCCAGTATTGAACCGCATTTTCGTGTGTCAGCAGGAGCTAAATTTACTATAACTCTTGCGACAGGAAATTCGATATTACAGCTTCTCATTGAAGCTTTTATTCTTTCTCGGCTTTCTCTTATAACGATATCTGTAAAGCCGCCTATTTCTAAAACGGGTATGCCGCGGCTTATCTGTATTTCAACATCAACATTAAATGCGTTAAGACCAAAAAGTCCCAGACTGCTGATTTGTGCATTCATCTGTCACATCTCCAATCAGTATTTGATTACACTATTTTATTATATCATGCTGTTGTGAAAAAGTAAAGATTTTGTTGAAAAGTGTAGGTGTTAAATTTTAATTTGTCGCTTTATTTTGGTTGCTTAACTTTTCTTGCTTGTACAAGAAAAGTAACAAAAGAATACACAAACTTTCTTTGTAAAGAAAGTTTGACCAAAGAAAAGTCACTGCGTACTGTTACAAAACTCATACTGTCCTCCCAAAATGTTTTATTCTTACTGCAACATCAGTAAAATTATAATTGATAACATACTGCGTACACATCAGCCTCCACATATTAAAGTAGGCAGCTTTAAAGAAAATTTTTTCTGAAACTGACAAATTCTGTTTTAACTGCCACTCATGTAACGTAGGACTTGTTTTGTTGCAATTATGAAGTTTGCAAGTTTGGGGAAACATTATTAGTTAAGTTTCAAATTCATGTATGGAATTTTTTCTTTTTTGATTAAACTTTTTTCTGTTTCGAAGAAAAGAAAAAAGTTTATGTATTTCTTTGTAACTTTCTTTGTACAAGCAAAGAAAGTTAAGAAAACAAAAAAGAACGACAAATTAAAATTTACCAGCTCACGAAAATTTCAAAAGTATGGTTGGATTAATACATATAAAAAGACAGACAACATTGTCCGCCTTTTTCAGATAAATATCAGAAGTTTGAACCGTTCCAGCCCCAGTTTTCAGTACTCATGTAGCTTACGTATATCCTGTCGCTTGAAATTCCGAGATTATCTGTAAGAATACCTGTAATATTGCTTGTGAGGGTTGTGAGAGCGTTAGAAGAAGCATTTCCTAAAATGCTGACTTCAACCATGGCAGCAGGAGAGTCATCACCCTTGAAATAGAGAATCTGTTCAGGTTCAATTCCTACCATAAGCCAGCTTTCAGTTTTTCCAGGAATAGCTGTAATCGCCTGTCCCAGAGCTGTTTTGATTGCAGTTTCGTTATCCTTTGATACTGTTGTATTTGTTTTTACATTGATATATGGCATGTTTTTTCCTCCTTTAACAAAAAGAAGCAGTTTATAAAACTGCTTCTTAATATAGCACTTAATTACTTGATCATGCTTGCAACTTCATCAGCAAAGTTGTCTTCCTTCTTTTCTACACCTTCGCCTCTTTCAAAGCAAACGTAACCAACAACGTTGATTGTTGTGCCAGCCTTCTTAGCGCAGTCTTCAACGTATGACTGAACTGTGAATGAACCGTCCTTAACGAATTCCTGTTCGAGGAGGCAGTTTTCTGAGTAGTACTTGCCAACCTTACCATCAACGATCTTAGTCTTAACCTGTTCTGGCTTGTTTGCCATCTTAGGATCTTCGTTCATCTGAGCGAGCATGATGTTCTTTTCAGCTTCGATGACTTCAGCTGGAACATCTTCTCTCTTGAGGTATGGAGCCTTGAGAGCTGCAACCTGGAGAGCACAGTCCTTACCGCATGCGAGAACTTCGTCTGTAGCACCTGCAGGTGTTTCAACATTAACCATAACACCGATCTTACCGCCGCCGTGAACGTAAGGAACGAGGATACCTTCAAGTCTCTGGAATCTTCTGATGTGCATGTTTTCACGAATCTTGAGGAAGAGTTCCTGAAGTGTTTCAGCAACAGTAGCACTGCCGCCTGAAATCTGTGTTGCATTGAGAGCATCAATGTCAGCTGGGTTTGTGTCAATGATTGTCTGAGCAACGTCATCAACGAACTTCTTGAAATCTTCGTTGTTAGCAGCGAAGTCTGTTTCGATATTAACTTCAACAACTGCACCTACTGTATGGTCAGCGTTTGTCTTAGCCATAACGATACCTTCAGCAGCAACTCTGCCTGACTTCTTAGCCTGTGTAGCAAGACCCTTTTCTCTGAGGATTACAGTAGCCTTTTCAAAATCACCGTCTGCTTCCATGAGAGCCTTCTTGCAGTCCATCATACCAACGCCTGTCTGCTTACGCAGTTCAGCAACGTCTTTAGCTGTAATATTTGCCATTTTAATTTTCCTCCGTTTATCTTTCTTAAAAAAACCCGAATATTATAAGTATATCCGGGTTTTTAATTTTAATTATTCAGCGTCTTCAGCTGTTTCAGCAGCTTCTTCTTCAGCAGCTGATGTATCTTCACCCTGTCTGCCTTCGATGATTGCGCTTGCGATAGCGCCGGCAATGAGCTTTACAGCTCTGATAGCGTCATCGTTACCAGGGATAACATAATCGATTTCGTCTGGATCGCAGTTTGTGTCTACGATAGCTACGATTGGAATGTTGAGCTTCTTAGCTTCTGCAACAGCAATCTTTTCTTTTCTTGGGTCAACGATGAAAAGACACGCTGGAGCTTCTGTCATGTTCTTGATACCGCCCATGAACTTTTCAAGCTTTTCGATTTCGAGGTTAAGCTTAACAACTTCCTTCTTAGGTAAAAGATCGAATGTACCGTCTTCTTCCATAGCGTGGAGCTGTTCAAGTCTCTTGATTCTTGTCTGGATTGTTTTGAAGTTTGTGAGCATACCGCCGAGCCATCTAGCATTTACATAGTGTGCACCGGCTCTTAAAGCTTCTTCTTTAACTGAATCGCCAGCCTGCTTCTTTGTACCTACGAAAAGTACGTTGCCGCCGTTTGCTGCGATGTCACGAACGAACATGTAAGCTTCTTCAAGCTTCTTTACAGTCTTCTGAAGGTCGATGATGTAGATTCCGTTTCTTTCTGTGAAGATGTATGGAGCCATTTTTGGGTTCCATCTTCTTGTCTGATGTCCGAAATGTACGCCTGCTTCGAGAAGCTGCTTCATTGATACTCCTGCCATGGTAGTTCCTCCTGTTTTTTGGTTTTTATTATGCTCCGCCCAACTTAGCTTGACAACGACAGTCACAGGACTGCACCGGCTGCCAAAAGTATAAGCGTGCGAATTACCATATAATTATATCACAATGAAAATGAAAAATCAAGTGTTTTTTTCAAATTTTTTCAAATAATTTTTCAAAAACAAACTTTTTATGTTTGTTCCCGTCTGAAATTTCGTTTTTATAACGGACAAGAACAGTATCTTTGCCGATAAGCTTTATGTCTTTGAGAGAAAGTATTATGTCGTCGTCTTTGCCGAAAAGCCGTCTGTGTCCCATTATAACAAATCCTGCAATTCTGCCGCTTTCGGAATCAAATTCGATATCGTCAATGTATCCCAGTTTTTCTCCGTCTTCTGTGTTTATGACTTCCTTTCGCTTCAAATCAGTCAAGCCATAAATCATAAACCTACTCCATGCAGTTTTTATACAGTTTATGCAGGATTTTTTATTTCAGAACTTTTTAATTTCCTCTTTCCTCAATGATTGCAATCATCTCACCTACATTTTTCATTGAGGAAACCTCTTTCATTTTAAATCTCATTCCGAATTCATCTTCAACCGTACCAATGAGATTGATATGTTCAAGACTGTCCCAGTCTTCAATATCGGCTGATGTTGTGTTTTCATTGACTGATATTCTGTCATCATCAAAAACATCTCTGAAAACATTGTTGAGTCTTTCGATTAAATTATCCATTTTCGTTCTCCCTGATTTTTATTGTGTTATTCTTTTCCCTGTAATTTTCGACAGAAAGCTCCCATACGGTATCACCATTTTCATTTTTTGAAAGCTTTGTGAAGCCAAAGTCTGAGAAAAGCTCTTTTACCATATTGTTTTGTGCTGTTTTGAAATAATAGCCTGTAATTTTTTTTATGCCTCTTGCCTTTTTCACAAGACAGTCAAGCATGGCATATTCCATGTTTCTTTTAAGCACACGACAGGACATAAGCCACAGGTCTATTTTAAGATTATCTCCTGATATTTCACCGATTACCACCGACACAATCCCGTTATCACCGAATTTGTCGGAAAGCCTTCCGCAAAGGGTGATGTAGCTTTCGTTATCGGCAATTTCTTCAATTTCCGTCTGTGTATATCTTCTTGTGGTAAGATTGAACTGATTGCTTTTGTTTGTAAGCTGTGTAATTCTCTGTAAATCAATCGGTCTGAACTTATCTATAATGGCGGTCATTTCAAGGCTTTCAAGATATTCCTCATAGCTTGCAAAGGTCTTTATCGATTCGGCTCTTTTTGCATTTGCGATGTACATATCGTTTCTTTTTATATCATCATCGGAAAATGAAGTGACTTCAAAAAATCCGTTTCTGTCAATATTTCTGATATAGCTTTCGGGATTATCCATAACAGGTGCGGATATTCCAAGCTGCGCTGAAACTATCTCCCTTTCGGCAGGATTGTCGTCTGCAAAGACAAAGCTTTCGGGTAGAAGACCTATTTCATCTGCCATTTCTGATATGTTCATATCCTTACTGTTCCAGTTTGCACGAATGCTGACAAAATCTTCAGGTTTCAGCAGGCAGTCAGAATGGTTCAGACCTGCCACAGCATTTTCATGGTCATTTTTTGAAGCAACCGTCAGCAGAACACCGATTTTCTTCTGTTCTTTAACATATTTCTGAAATGCTGTAAAGCTTTCTGCGGTTGCAGTTTCATGACCGATTTCGATTCCCTCAACACCGTCATCACCGATAACGCCACCCCACAGGGTGTTGTCAAGGTCAAGGGTAAGAGCCTTTTTGTTTTTGCCGAAAACCGATTTTACAATGTTTGCAAGATTGTGTGCAAGCTCAGGCACAAAGCATGGATTTACCGCATATTTGTACATATACCAGTATGCAGGGTCTGACCATTTGTCAAGTCCGCAGCAGGCTGAAATGTAGTTTATATCGTTGATGTAAAAGCTTTCATGCTCCCTTGCATACCCGTAAAACTTCATGTTAAGGGCAGAAACAAAATTTACAAGTCCATGAATGTCCCAGCATTCCCTGTTGCCGAGTATTCTGTAGGACGGCATTTCAAAATTATTCTGAATTATCGGGCAGGAATATTTCTGAGAAATACTTTCCCACATCTGCTTAAAACGGTTGAATTCATTTTCAAGCAGACTGCTTATTTCGGATTCCGAAAGGCTCATATCAAGATGGTACTGAGTAATATTTCTTACACTTGTGTGAATGTAAACGATATCAGGCTTGAACGCTTCCAGCTCAGGGTTTTCAAAAACTGCGTCCTCAAAATATTTGTTGTACTCCGAACTGTAGAATTCACATTCTATGCCGTATCCAAGCAGAAATATTTCAAGCATTGAAACGATATCATTTGTTGTAGAGCCGCCAAGAACGGCTATTTTCTTTTTTATTTTCTGCACTCCGTCTGACATAAGCTGACGCTTTATCCTGCGTCTGTTTTTCATAAGATACGCACTGTCGAAAGGGTATAATAATTCTTTCACTGGGTTCTTATCCTTTCAATACACTCAAAATTACTGCCTGTTGCACTAAAAGTATTCATGGCAAACAACAGGTCGGTAATGCCGATTTCTTTCAGATAGCTTACAGCATTTACATCAAAATATCTCATATCAATAACATATATTTCCTCAAATGAGCTTGTAAGACATGGGATAAGTGCGTTGCCGTAGCTGTCCTTTATAACTGCAAGCTTTCTGCCGTTTTTGACTTCTGTTGTAACGTGTGTCACCACATTGTCTACCCCGATAAACACGCAGTACCAGCTTACTGTCGGGATATTGTCAATGCTTACGATAAGATTGCCGTCCCAGTTTTCCGAAAGGTCAGGGGAGTAAAATTCGGTTGAGTATTCACATTTCGGAATATAGTATATAAACTGTTCAGGGTTGTCTTTTAAATCACTGTCACCGGTAAATCCGTAAAGAGTACCCACATATCCGTCTTTTTCAACCTTTTCATATTCAGAAAGGGGTGCAAAGGGAACTTTTGCGGTTTTGGCAAATTCTTCAGCCGCATAGTATGCACCAAGCTGTGACCAGTGGTGGTCTGTGTTCTGGAATATCTTCTCGTCCTTATGGCTGTCAAGTGCATTCCATGCATCAACAGGAATTACATCTTCAAGATGCTTATTTACATGGGCAATATTTTTCTTTTCATCATTTGTCATATCCGAATATTTTGTCGGCAGATAGTAGGAAACAGGAGTCGGGCAAATCATTGAATAGACGTTTACATTTTCCCCTAAATCCTTTTTGAAATTGTTTACATACTGTGCATAAAGCTCACCGTTGGACTTGCCGCCGCCGTAAAGCATAATACCACGATTATCGTAAACAAGAATACTGTTGCTGATTTCTCCCTCAATATTCGGGTCATCAAGTGGATCTGGCTCGGGAACTGGTGCAATATATGTTGTACCTTCAAGCTTTGCCATTGTCATGGCAGTTGTGGTCACCTTTTCTGTGGCAGGTTCGGTTTCCCTGCTGATTATTGCTCCGTGAATTTTAACATCATCAGCAGGAGAAAAGCCAAAGCCGTTTTTTATGTCTGCAACAACATCTTTAAGCCTGTCCCTGTGGGGTACGGTATCGTTGTAATACTGTTCAATCCCTGCCGTATATGCTCCTGAAAAATAGTCCTCAAGAGTAAACTGTGGCATTTTTGCAAGTGTTCTGTTTTCGGTATAGGAAACTTCAGACCTGTTCAGCAAAAGAAAGCAGACAGCAACAGCTAAAATTACAAGTGAAAAGCTGACAACGGAAACAATATTTATAACACGCATAACGTGACGTTTTTTAAGCCGGTTTATTCTTCTTGTTCTTACATCAATATCTATATTATCCATTTTTATACCTCCTTAAAATCTGAAATACAGAAACGGATTGTTTGTAGCGTCAACCAGCAGAATACTGCTTAAAACGAGCAGCAGAATGTTTACTGCAATTTTAAGAGAAGAAACTGTGTATAAAAGCCCGTCATTTTTCTGTGCAAGCTTTTCAATCTGTTTTGCAACAGGGAAGCAGCATATAACAGCGGCAGCAAGCAGTACAATATTATTCTGTACAGACAGCTTAGTAAATTCATCAATAAGGCTGTTCGAATTTAAACCGATGAGGTTTTTGAAGAAGTTTTTAAGCCCATCAAGGCTTTCAAAATAGAAAATGCCAAAGCCTATGATAATTACAATTTTATTGTAAATGTGTCTTATAACAAGAGGGATTTTTTTCATTTTCTTTTTGCCCACAAGCATTTCAAGGAAGATGAACAATCCGAAGTAAAGTCCCCATATTACATAGTTCCAGCTTGCACCGTGCCAGAGTCCTGTGCAGAACCATACAAGAAAAAGTCCTCCGAATTTTCTTCTTTTTCCGAATATCGGAATGTAGAGCAGATAATCTCTGAAAAATGTACTGAGGGAAATGTGCCATCTCTGCCAGAATTCAGAAACGTCCTTGCAGATAAACGGATAGTTGAAGTTCTCGTCAAAGTGGAATCCGAATATTCTTCCAAGCCCGATTGCCATGTCTGAATAGCCCGAAAAGTCAAAATAAATCTGCATAGCATAGACGATTACAGCATACCATGTTCCCGCAACTGAAAGCTCTGAAACTGTTCCGGTAAAAAATGCGTCAACTATTGTGCTGAGATTGTTTGCGAGAATCACCTTTTTTGCAAGTCCTACAGAAAATCTTGATATACCCTCGGACAAGTCCTCAAGGGTGGTTTTTCTGTTGTCAATCTGCTTTTCAATTGTACTGTAACGTACAATAGGTCCTGCAACAAGCTGTGGAAACAAGGTGACATACATTAAAAATTTCGGATAGCTTTTCTGCAACCTGACATTGTCCCAGTGACAGTCAATCATGTACGAAATTATCTGGAATGTGTAAAAGCTTATTCCTATCGGCAGACGTATGTTCGGGACCGGTATTTCAAATGGCAGGATAAGATTTAGATTTTCTGCGATAAATCCGCTGTATTTGAAAATCCCAAGCATTAAAAGGTCGAATATCACAGCGGTGGTTACTGCGGCTTTTGCTCCCTTTCCGTCACGGTATTTGTCAATCAGAAGTGCCAGCAGATAGTTTACAATACTGCTTGCAATCAGTAAAAATACGAAAAGAGGCTCACCCCACCCATAAAAAATAAGTGAAAATATTATTAATATAACATTTCTGTAGTCTGTCTTTTTAACTGCCGCATAGCAGATTACACACAGCGGCAGAAACAGATACAGAAAGAATAGACTTGAAAAAACCATTTGCAGCTCCAGTTCAGTTTATTTATATTATATGAGATTATTTTTCTGTAAAAATGTCATAAAATTTATCATTACAATCTGTTTACTCCGACAAATTATGACCTTTTACCCATACAAATTTTATTATACTATATATTATTTAGCGTTGCAATAGGGTAAAGCAAATTTCACGCTTTGCATAAAAACAAAAGTATTTTTCATAAAAATAGAGTTATAAATGATAACAAAAAACGGATAGTGTTGTATGGCTTTATATATATTTATCATACAATATGTTTTAAAATTTTTGTTGGCTGGTAAATTTTAATTTGTTGCTTTATTTTGGTTGTTTAACTTTTCTTGCTTGTACAAGAAAAGTTACAAAAGAATACACAAACTTTCTTTGTAAAGAAAGTTTGACCAAAGAAAAGTCACTGCATACTGTTACAAAACTCAGACTGTCCTCCCAAAATGTTTTATTCTTACTGCAACAACAGTAAAATCATAATTGCTAATATACTGCGTACTGTCAGCCACCGCATACTAAAGCAGGCAGCTTTAAAGAAAATTTTTTATTCTGAAACTGACAAATTCTGTTTTATTAAAGTAAATTTCGCGAAGTTTATTTTAATTTACAAGTAAAGTAAATCGCGACACGTCCTGTCGGGTCACCGACAAATCAAAATTTACTATCTAAAACTAAAAATAGCGGGCGACCAATGGCCGCCCGCTACTATTTTATTTATTTTCCAAATCATTAATACTATATTTTTATCCAAGCACAACAACAATTTCATTATTGTCAGCAAGTTTATTTGCAGGGATATAATTTCCGTCAAACTTTTCACCGTTAAGAGTAATTTCCTTAACACCACTCTGTACGTGTGAAGGATTCTGAACGTCAATATTAAGAGTTTTACCTCTGAATGTCTTGTTAATCTTAAAGCCGTCCCACTTTGAAGGGATTGACGGATTGATTTCAATACCGTCAGCGTCAGGACGCATACCACAGATACCCTCAACACAGCCTACCATAACTGTTGACGCTGTACCTGTAAGCCAGTGAACGTGTGAACGTCCTGCAAATGGTGATGCAGTACTTTCAGTAAACTGTCCGTGTGCATAAGGCTCTAAAACTCTGATTTCAGCCTTGTCATTCATAGCGGCAGGTGATGTTTCCATGAAGTATTCAAAGGCTCTGTCACCGTTGCCTGAAAGTGCTTCAGCAAGAATAATCCAGCCCTGTGACTGTGAGAAGATACCACCGTTTTCCTTTGTATCCTCATTGTAGATATGCATAAGAGCACCATCAAAGTAATGATTGATATATGGTGGGTCAAGAAGCTTTGCACCGTATGGTGTATTAAGTCTTTCGTAAACTGTCTGAAGAGCCTTCTTGCCCTTTGTATCAGCGTCAAAACCTGCAATTACACTCCAGCTCTGTGGGTTAAGCCACATGTTAGCCTCAGGGTCTTTCTTTGCACCTACAATTACGCCGTCTTCTCTGATACCTCTGATAAATCTGTCTTCGTCCCAGCACTTTTCAAGTGCAGCACCAAGTTCAGCCTGTACCTTATCGATATATGCAACATATTCGCTGTCATTCTTCTTTTCAGCCATACCTCTGATAACTGTCATAGCATAGTAAAGCTGGAATGCTACGAATGTGGATTCACCCTTTGCACCAAGTCTCAGACAGTCATTCCAGTCTGCATGAAGTCCGGCAGGCATAGAATTTGCACCAAGTCTTTCCATAGAGAATCTGATTGCATTTTTAAGGTGATTGTAAACTGTATCTTCGCCACCGTTAGCGTAAACGATAACTTCATCAAGGAAAGCTTCGTTTCCGCTTTCACCGATATACTTCACGATAGTAGGGAACAGCCATAATGCGTCATCTGCACGATATGACGGGTGACCTGTTTCCCTTACATAATCAGGGTCATCAGGTGTGTTTTCATGTCCTGCATTGTGATTGAACTTAACAAGCGGCAGACCACCACCGTTGTCAACCTGTGCTGAAAGCATAAATCTGATTTTTTCAAGTGCAAGTTCAGGGTCAAGGTGAATGATACCCTGAATATCCTGTACTGTGTCACGATAGCCGTAACCGTTTCTGAGACCACAGTAAACAAGTGAAGCAGCTCTTGACCAGATAAATGTAATAAAGCACTGAAAAGCATTCCAAACGTTAATCATGTTATTGAATTCTTCGCTTGGTGTGTCAACAGAAAATCTGTCAAGCTTTTCATGCCAGTAGTTTTTAAGTTCCTGGATTTCCTTTTCTGCCTTGTCGCAGCCATTGTATGAATTTATAATATCATCAGCAGTTTTGCTGTCCTTTGCGCCTAAAATGTAGTTAAGAGTAATTTCCTGACCAGGTTCAAGTGTAATATCAGACTGGAGAGCGGCACATGAATTTGTATTATAATTCATTGAGTTGTCAAGCTTTCCGTCCTCTACCATAACAGGATTTGAGTAGGTTCTGTAATTACCGATAAACTTGCTTAAATCACCACATGACGCAGTTACATCAGCACCTGAAAGACCGAAAAATCTGTCACGTCTGTCCTTAGCTTCACCATTTTCGCTGATTACCTGCATAATCTTATTGTTTTCAAAGCTTGTCTTTGTGATAAAGAGAGAATACTGTAAATTTACCTGGTCCTGCTCATAGTTGTCCTCATTTGTAAACTCAACAAAACCGAATACTGACAGCTTTCTTACCTTAGTGTCATTATTCTTGATTTTACAGTTCCATACTTCATAAGTCGCACCATTTGGCACGTAGTATGTTGTACTTGCAGAAATCTTTTCATATTCAGATGAGATAACAGTGTATGCAGTACCATGTCTGCACTCACTCTTATACTTGTCCATCGGCTTGCCAACAGGCTGCCATGAAGCTGACCAGTAGTCATTTAAATCATTGTCACGTATATAGATATATCTGCCCGGAAGTGCCATCATAGAATTGAATCTGAAACGTGAAATTCTTCCGTTGGCACCTGATTTTACAAAGCTGTAACCTGCGGCATTGTTTGAGATAATTGCACCGTATTCAGGTGAACCGAGATAGTTTACCCATGGTGCCGGTGTATCAGGCTTTGTAATTACATATTCTTTGTTTGCAAGGTCAAAAAAACCGTATTTCATTTTATTTCTCCTTAAATTAAAAATTGTTAGTCAAGTATATAATAACATTTTAAAGATTTTATTGCAAGTGTTTTTTTATTTTATTTATTGCCAATAAAAACAAAAAAGCGTAAAAAACAGTCAAAAAACATTAAAAAATCACTATTTCCCGAGTATTTTTTAAGTTTTTTCGTTTATTTAAACTAATACATTATCGAATTTTTGGTTAATATTACATAGCACACATTTTGTCATACAACCCAGGTATTGCCGATGTTGCAAAAATCTGCATAACTGTCGCAACATCAATAATTGCATGTCCAATCATAATCGGCAATGGATTACGTTTTTTATGATAATACCAGCATAAAATCAGAGTTAACGGCAAAAATGACAAAAAGCGATATATAATATATTTCACATCAAAAAGTACAGGAATAAAGCTATGCTGAACTGCAAAAAACAATGCCGGTAGAATAATTGCGGCATATTTGTTTTTTATCTGGTTTACCCCACAGCCAAGATATAGCCCTTCTTCTGCAAATGCTGTTGAAACGGGAAGTAAAATAATATTGATTACTGCAATCCAGAGTGGAACAGGTGCAATCATCATAGGTGCTGCATAAGGTATAACTCCGTAGCATATAAATCCTGCAATATACATTCCCATCATTCCCACAATAACAACAACAACCGAAACAGCTATAATCTGTTTTACAGAAGTTTTTCCTTTTTCATAGTTAATCAGTTCACGATAACTGCTCTTTTGCTTTTTTGTAATAAAAAACAGAAGTAATACCGTAGCAATATTAACTATACTTGCCACACCCGACCACCAGTTGCTTATTTCATCAACTTTTCTGCCTGTTGCAAATGCACCAATTACAAAAACTGCAAGAAAAACAATGCAGCGTAAAGGTAATAAATACGGCAGAAATTTATTTTTACTGTTCATCTTAAATTTCTCCTGCTATAATTTTGCAGGGGCGACCATTGGCCGTCCCTACAAATTTTACAAAACTTTTATTTTACTCTTCATCTTCCACCGGCTCATCAACAGCATTTTCTGCTTCATTTTGTTCAGCGGCACTGTTTAAAGCGTCCTGTTTAAGTTCTTCTTCTGTAGGCTGCTCAACCTCATGTGTTTCAGCCTCATCATCATGTTCAGCACGGGTAAATGAAACAACCTTGCTGTCATCAGTTACCTTCATAACCTTAACACCAGCAGCATATCTGCCCATAACTCTTACATCTGAACAACGGATTCTGATAACAATACCGTCATTTGAAATCATGATTGCATCATCTGTTTCATCAACAACCTTGATTCCACAGACATAGCCGTTCTTTTCGCTGACAGAGTAGTTTTTAAGACCGAAACCACCTCTGTTCTGAACCTTGTATGCGTCAAGGGCAGTTCTTCTGCCGTAACCATTTTCGGTAATTGTAAGGAGAGTTGCACCCTCTCTCATTCTTGCCATTGAAACAACTGCGTCATCTCCACGAAGCTTGATAGCCTTTACACCATGTGCAGAACGTGAAAGTGCTCTCATCTTGTTTTCGGCAATTCTGATAGCCATACCGTTTCTTGTGGCAATAAACAGCTCTGAATTACCGTCAGTCATTCTTACACCGGCAATTTCATCGCCCTCATCAAGACCGATAGCAATAAGTCCGTTTTTACGCACATTCTTGTAGGCTGGAAGTGCAGTTCTCTTGATTTTGCCGTTTCTTGTAACCATGACGATATACTTACCCTCGTCAAAGTCAGATGTTCTTATCATAGCGGCAATCTTTTCACCTTCCTCAAGTGGAAGAAGATTTACTGCATTTACACCTCTTGAGGACTTTGACCCCTCTGGCACTTCATAGCACTTAAGCTTGTACATGATACCCTTGTTTGAGATAAACAGGATATTGTCGTGAGTAGAGCAGATAAACATTTCTTCAACGAAGTCCTCTTCTCTCTGCTTCATCCCCTGTACACCACGTCCGCCACGATGCTGTGTCTTGTAGGTATCAAGAGTCATTCTCTTAATGTAACCCTTGTTTGTATATGTGATTACACAGTCTTCAACAGGGATAAGGTCTTCAATATCAACCTCACCGCTTACTGTTTCAATCTGAGTTTTTCTTTCATCACTGAATTTTCTTCTGATTTCTGCAAGTTCATCACGGATAATGTCATGAATTTTACTTTCATCAGCAAGAATTTCTTCCATTTCCTTGATTTTCTTCTGAAGTTCTTCCAGTTCGTCCTCAAGCTTCTGTCTTTCAAGACCTGTCAGCTTACCAAGTGTCATCTGTACGATGGCGTCAGCCTGAATTTCAGTAAGTGAAAATCTGTCCTGTAATCTCTGCTTTGAATGAGGAATGTTTTCAGAAGTTTTACATATTTCCACAACCTCATCAATATTGTCGGTTGCGATGCACAAGCCCTCTAAAATATGAGCTCTTGCCTTGGCCTTTTTAAGCTCAAATTCAGTTCTTCTTCTGATAACTTCAACCTGGAATTTTACATATTCCTGAATACACTGCTTAAGAGTAAGCACCTTTGGCTCACCGTTTACAAGTGCAATCATAATTACACCAACAGTATCCTGAAGCTGTGTGTATGAGAAAAGTTTATTCAGTACAATCTGCGGAATTGCGTCCTTTTTAAGCTCGACAACAATTCGCATACCCTCTCTGCCCGATTCATCACGGACAAAGTGAATACCCTCAACTCTCTTTTCCTTTGCAAGATTTGCGATAGATTCCACAAGTCTTGATTTATTTACCATGTAAGGAATTTCAGTAATTATAATACACTGTCTGCCCTTAATTTCCTCAATTCTTGTATTGGCACGAAGAATAATTTTGCCTCTGCCTGTACCATAAGCCGCACGAATACCTGCACGACCCATGATAATACCGCCTGTAGGGAAGTCAGGACCCTTTACAAACTCCATAATCTCATCAAGAGTTGCGTCAGGATTTTCCATAATAAGGTCAATAGCGTCTATAATTTCACCTAAATTATGCGGCGGAATATTTGTAGCCATACCAACAGCAATACCAACAGAACCATTAACCAGAAGATTCGGAAAACGGCTTGGCAAAACAACAGGCTCTTTGAGCTTGTCATCATAGTTTGTTGTATACGGAATTGTATCCTTTTCAATATCTGTGAGCATTTCACCCGCAATTTTTGACATTCTTGCTTCTGTATAGCGGTAAGCAGCAGCAGGGTCGCCGTCAACGTTACCGAAGTTACCATGACCGTCAATCAGCGGATATCTGAGTGAAAAACTCTGTGCAAGTCTAACAAGTGCGTCATAAACAGATGCGTCACCATGTGGGTGATATTTACCAAGCACTTCACCGACAGTATATGCACATTTTCTGTACGGCTTTTCATAAGTATTTTTTGATTCGTTCATCGTATAGATGATACGTCTGTGTACAGGCTTCAAACCATCTCTTACATCTGGCAAAGCTCTTGCAACGATAACTGACATTGAGTATTCAAGGAATGATTTTCTCATTTCCTTGTCAATATCGACATTGATAACCTTTGAATTATCATCAAACATTTTTTTAAACTCCCTTTCAAATCAGGAAAATCAATTTTAATGCTTTAAAATTGGGGTGTTTATGGGCATTACACCCTTTATGATTTTACCGATGCCCATATCGGATTTTATTTATCAGCCTCGCAGACAAATTTCTTTCCAATTCTGTCTGCAAAATAAATTGCAAATTTACTGATTTCCTCATCAGTAAAGACATTTTTCGGAATGACATAAAACATGGATTTTTTTATATAAACCATGAAAAACTCACTTCTTTCGGTAACAAGCAGGCTGCTGTTGATATAAACATCAGTCGGAAGAATTTCTTCCTTTTCTGCAACTTCACCGAAAACTTCTTCGTATTCCTCAGGTTCTTTTTCCTCGGAAATCGGTTCAAGAACAGTTCCCACAACCATTTTATCCGAATAAATATCCAGAGTATATACGTCATTTTCAATGCCTTTAACCGAATTAAGCAGATTTTTTTTGATTTTTTTCGGATTATAAAGATTTACTGCCGCAAGTGCGATACATGCAAAAACAAGTACATATCCGAAATTACTTGCATTCCCCATCGCAATATTTACAATATTGCCGATTGCCACAAGTATAAGCAAAGCTGACATAATCAGGTTTCTTGGGTAAATATATTTTTTCTGAAATACAGTATAGGCCTCTTCAAACATTTCAAACGGGATTGAATATCTTTTTGTTTCAAAAAGCTTTTCACCGTTTTCATTGCTTTCAGTATTTACCGGCATTTCTGTATCTTCAATCTTTTCTTTTTCTTCCATAACTACCTCTTGGGAATAAAATTAAATATCGAGATTCTGAACGTATTTAGCGTTTGTTTCGATAAATTCACGTCTTGGTGCAACCTTGTCACCCATGAGAATACTGAATGTTTCATCTGCCTTTTCAGCATCTTCCATATCAACCTTTATCATTGTTCTTGTTGCAGGGTCCATTGTAGTTTCCCAAAGCTGTTCAGGATCCATTTCACCAAGACCCTTATATCGCTGAACTTCAGGCTTTGTTCCGTTTTCGCTTGTAAGTTCATCAATATACTGATCTCTTTCTTCATCAGAAAATGCGTACTTGAATTTTTTACCTCTGAACACCTTGAAAAGCGGAGGCTGAGCAATATAAATATTGCCGTTTGTAATAAGAGGACGCATAAATCTGAAGAAAAATGTCAGAAGAAGTGTTCTGATATGTGAACCGTCAACGTCGGCATCGGCCATAATGATAACCTTGCCGTAACGTAGCTTTGAAATATCAAAATCCTCACCGATACCTGTACCAAGTGCGGTAATTACAGGCATAAGCTTTTCGTTACCATAAACCTTGTCGATACGTGTTTTTTCTACATTCAACATCTTACCCCACAAAGGAAGAATAGCCTGATAACGTCTGTCACGACCATCCTTTGCAGAACCGCCCGCTGAATCACCTTCGACGATGTAAATTTCAGTAAATTCTGTATCATGCTCAGAACAATCGGCAAGCTTACCCGGAAGTGAAGCATTTTCCATAGCAGATTTTCTTCTTGCTGTTTCTCTTGCTTTTTTCGCTGCTTCTCTTGCACGCTGTGCAGCCATTGATTTTTCAAATATAGCTCTTGCTTCGGCTGGATTTTCCTCAAGATAATTCATGAGTTTTTCCATTACCATTTTTTCAATAAAGCCTTTAACTTCCGGATTTCCAAGTCTTCCCTTAGTCTGACCTTCAAATTCACATTCAGTAAGCTTTACAGATATAATGGCAGTAAGACCTTCTCTTACGTCATCGCCAAGAAGTTTTTCACCATCTTTTAAAAGATTAAACTTTTTGCCGTATTCATTGATAACTTTAGTGAGTGCGTTTTTGAAGCCTGTTTCATGTGAACCGCCATCAGTTGTATGAATATTATTTGCAAATGACAGAATAAGCTCATTATAGCTGTCATTGTACTGCATTGCAATTTCTGCAAAAGAGTCGTCCTGAGTACCCGAAACGTAAATTACCTTTTCTGTAAGTGATTCAAGACCTCTTGTTTTATGGATATGTTCAACAAACTGTCTGATACCGCCCTCATAGTGAAGTGTCTTTGATTTTTCTTCTTCACTGCTGCGTCTGTCAGAAAATACAATTTTGATACCTGCATTAAGAAATGCCTGTTCTCTCAGACGCTTAAGCAAAACGTCATAATCATAGTGGGTATCCTCAAAAATTTCACCGTCTGCCTTGAACATAACAGAAGTACCTGTTTCTGTTGTTTCACCGATAATTTCAAGCTGTTTTTCGTAGTTGCCTCGTTCAAAACGCTGGAAATGGATATGCTCTCCATCCTTTACTGTAAGTTCAAGCCATTCAGAAAGAGCGTTTACAACAGACGCACCTACACCGTGCAAACCGCCTGAAACCTTATATCCGCCGCCGCCGAATTTACCGCCTGCATGAAGAATTGTATAAACAACAGTTGCAGCAGAGATCCCCTCTGTCGGATGAATACCGGTCGGAATACCACGTCCGTTATCGGAAACCCTGATAATATCGCCGTCAAGTATTTCAACATTTATCTCAGAACAGAAGCCTGCCAGTGCTTCATCTATCGAGTTGTCTACAATTTCGTAAACCAGATGATGCAGTCCTCTCGGTCCTGTTGAACCGATATACATACCCGGACGCTTACGGACAGCTTCAAGTCCCTCAAGCACCTGTATCTGATTTTCATCGTAATTCTGATTTGGTGACATTTATTCTTCCTCCTTATTACTTTTTACCCGAAAAAGTAATTAAAAACATTTATCCCCATTCTAAGACGAATACTTTCCGTTGTCTAAATCATTGCTCTTTTTCGCAGAGTTGCAACTGAAATCTGCGAAATATATATTATTTCTTTTCCTTTTTCCATGCATACAACAAAGCTTTTCGGCATCTCAAACGAAACTGTGACAACTCTTTTTTCTTTTGTTGCCTTTTCAAGTATTTTTGATGTATTTTTACCTGTTGTGGTATTTTCTATATCAAAAATTCCCACAATATTCCTTGAATTTACAATCACATCATTTCCGAGATGAATAAACATATCCTACCTCTGCTTTGTTACCTTTCCACTTTCGACCTTAAAGACCGCACCTTCTGCAAGTCCCGCCACCGAATTTTCATTACAGGTTGTAATAAACACCTGCATATTTTTTATTATATCAAAGACAAGTCTTTGCCTGTTTTCATCAAGTTCACCCATAACATCATCAAGCAGAATTACAGGTGCTTCATTTTTATTTTTATAATATATTTCAGCCTGCCCCAGCTTCATTACAAGTGCCACAGTTTTTTTCTGCCCCTGTGAACCGAAATCCCTGACGTTCATGCCATTGATTTTTATCTGAAGGTCATCTCTGTGAGCACCGCTCATTGTATAACCAAGCCTTATTTCATCATCTGTATTCTTTTCAAGCTTTCTGAAATATTTCATAAAAGCTTCATCATTCTCAGATGAAATTTCGGGATTTATCCCGTAAATATTTGAGTTATACTCAATCGAAAGTTCTTCCTTGCCGTCAGTTATCATGCTGTAAAGCCTATTGCAGGTAACGGCAAGCTTTTTTATATAATCATTTCTTTTTACCGAGAGTACCGAACCTATTGCAGCAACCTGTCTGTCCCACACGTTCAGTAAATCCTTTGGCTGCTCTCCGAATGAAATTGATTTAAGCAGACTGTTTCTGTGGTTTATAAGCAAATCATACTTGCGGACAATATCAATTCCGCCTTTGCTTAACTGACAGAAACACAAATCCACAAAGCTTCTGCGTTTTTCAGGATTTCCCTTTATTAACTCGGTATCATCGGGAGTAAATACAACTGCCTTGAACGAATCAAAAAGTCCGTTTGTTCCTTTCATCGGAACTCCGTTGAGTTTTATATTTTTTTCCCTGATGTTTTCCTTTGCCATAGCATATGAAACAGACTGATTTCGTCTGCCGTCATCAAATCTGATGCCGATTTCCATATGCGGCTTGTGAACTCCGATATAATCCTTGTCCCTTGAACCACGAAAACTTCTGCAGCCTGTCATAAGCCATATGCTTTCAAGAAGATTTGTTTTCCCCTGTGCATTCATGCCTGTTATGACATTGTACTTGGGATGCGGCTGAATAAAAACCTTTTCAAGATTTTTAAATCCGTCCGCAGTTAAAGCTGTAATATGCATCAGTTTACTTTTACCATATATTCGCCTGCTTCAACTTCATCTCCGCTGCGGATTTTCTTTCCTCTCATTGTGCATACTTCACCGTTTACCTTTACTTCACCCTGCAAAATAATTTCCTTTGCAAAGCCGCCTGTATCACAGAGTCCTGAAAATTTCAGAAGCTGGTCAAGCTTTATAAATTCGGTTTTTATGCTTACTTCAATAATTTCTTTCATGTAATTCCCCTTAGTTTTAACCTCTCAGAAGCGTTGGCAGTACAAGGAATTTAAAATGCTCACCTTCAGCAGGTAAAATCAGAACTGCCTTGTTTGCCTCGTTCATCTGAATTCTGACAAGGTCAGTATCAGCTGCACGAAATGCTTCAAGTAAAAATTTATGGTTAAATGCAATAGTCAAACTGTCGCCCTGAATATCAACTTCGATACTATCATCAAGACGTCCGACAGTAGATTTACATTCAATGCTCATTGTGTTATTTTCAAAATTGCACTTTACAGGTGCTTTATTTTTTTCGCTGAGAATTGTAGTACATCTTTCGACACACTGCATGATACTGCTTGTCTTTACAGTTACTTCTGTTTTATATTCAGAAGGCAAACTTCTCTTGTAGTTGTGATATTCCCCTTCAAGAAGTCTTGTAAAAATTCTGTACCCGTTTATATCAAAAAGAACATGCTTTGCATTTACATAAATGCTGCATTGTTTTTCTTCATCTTCGCTTAAAATTGCTGCTGCTTCTTTAAGTGCCTTTGAAGGAACAACAAAATATTTTTTATCTGAATAATCTATATGCTCTGTTCTTACAGAAAGTCTGTTACCGTCAAGAGCAACAACATTGATAAAATTATTTTCGATATCAAACAGTTCACCTGTAAGTACAGGCTTTGCAAAATTTGTAGAAACTGCATAGACAGTCTGATTTATCATTGAACGGAGTACAGACTGATTTATGTTTATAGGGTCATCAGTATCAATTTCAGGAAGTGCCGGATATTCTTCCGCACCTATTGCTGAAATCTGATATTCTGTGTTACCGCCTGAGATTTTTAAATTAAGATTATCATCTATTTCATAAGTTATATATTCAGAAGGCATTCTCTTTGTGATTTCACTGAATAATCTTGAATTAAGTATTATTTCAGTATTATCATCAGAAGTACAATCCACAAATGTGGTTATACCGATTTCAAGGTCATAACCGGTAAGCTCTACCTGAGAATTTTCAAGCTTAAGCTTTATGCCTTCAAGAGCTACTATTGTTGATTTTGGCGATACAGCTTTTGATACATTGGTTATAGCAGAAGTTATATCTTCTTTTTTGCAGGTAAACTTTGCTGACATATTATTTTCCTTTCTTATATTTATTAAAAAGCAGCAAAAACTTTTATATCGCAATTTATAGTTTTATTTAAATACGAAATAATACTTTAAGCATAACTTTTATTTTAAATGCTTTTTTGTTCAGATTTGAGTTTTCTACAATCTGAATTTTTACAAATGTTCTTTTATTTATAATTATATAATAAATAAATTAGTTTTGATTAGTAGTAGTAGTAGAGGCTGTTTATTTTGTGGACAAACTCGTGGATAACCTATTTATGCATATTTGAAGCATAAAAGTTTTCAAAATTCATCTGTTTAGAAAAAGTTTACAAGTTGAAACGGAAAATACCGGTTTGAAAAGTTGAAAAATTGTGAGTTGAAAGTTAAAAAATGTTTGAAAGTTTTGTGGAAAGGTTTTCGATTTATAACAAGCTGTTAATTGTTGAATTTTTGAAAAGGGTTGAAACGAATTTTCTGAAAGCTGAAAATATCGGAAAATACAGAGTTTGTTATTCAACACAGTTTTCAACACATTGTGGAAAACTGTGTTGAAATACCTGTGAATGTTAAAAACAATCAACTTTTAACCATTGTTGTGATCTCTGATATTTTTGATTGTATCATCTACAAGTTCCTTTAAGTGAGCGTCTTTTTTGATGTTTTCAACCACACTGTTTACAGCATAAACGATAGTAGAATGGTCACGGCCGCCGAATTCTGTACCGATAGAAGCAAGTGGCATCTGTGTAATCTCTCTTACAACGTAGATTGCAACCTTTCTTGCAGTTGAAATCTGAGAATTTCTTTTGTTTGAACGGATATCTTCAGGAGTTACACCATATACATTTGCAACTTCTGCAATAATTTTTTCTACAGTAATAGGAAGTGGTTGGTCATCGTTTAAAATATCTCTGATAACACTCTGTGCCATAGAAATAGTAGGCTGACTTCCCGCATAGTGATTAAGTGCCTTGAGTTTTTTTACAGCCCCTTCAAGCTGTCTGATGTTTGTTTTGATTTTGTTTGCAATAAACTGTGATACATCATCAGGAATTTTAAGCTCTAAAAGCTCAGCTTTACGCTTGATAATAGCCATTCTTGTTTCAAAGTCCGGTGTTGAGATATCAGCAATAAGACCAGATTCAAATCTTGAACGGATTCTGTCTTCAAGTGTTTTGATAGCCTTCGGCGGACGGTCAGATGTAAGAACAATCTGCTTTCCGTCCTGATAAAGTGCATTGAATGTGTGGAAGAATTCTTCCTGTGTACTTTCTTTTCCGGCAATAAACTGGATATCGTCGACTAAAAGCACATCGGCTTTTCTGTATTTGTTCTGGAAATCTGATGTACTTTTTGTATGAATGGCATTGATAATCTCACTTGCAAATGTTTCACCTGTAACGTAAACTATGTTAAGGTTTCCATTATTTCTTTTCATTTCCTTTGCGGTTGCAGTAATAAGGTGAGTTTTACCAAGTCCTGAAGGTCCCCAGATGAACAGCGGGTTATAGACATTTCCGCCGCCCTTTGCAACAGCAGTACACGCAGCATATGCAAATTCATTTGATTTGCCTATAATAAATGTTTCAAAGGTATAGTCGTACTGCGCATATTCAAAGCTTTTTTCAAGCTGCTGCTGCTTTTCATCAAGATCGCTGAGATTTACAGGTGATGAAACATTATTTTCCTCAGGTGTGCGTATTTCAATTTCAACGTCGAATCCGAGAATTTCCTTGAAACCTGTTTTAAGCAAAGGGGCATAGTTCGACTTTACAACTCCGCGCTGAAAATCGGAATCTACCTGAAATACAGCTGTGTTGCCTTCAAATGATACAGGAGTTAATGTTTTTATCCACAGTTTGAGTGCAGTTTCGCCTATATCACCTACATCACGGCAATAGTTAATTACATTGTTAAATACCTCTTCAAAGGAATTCATATTTTTTACCTCCGTATGAATAAAGAAACAATAAAATACAGCATTGAATTACATAAAAACAACGACATAAATTATTTCTGCACCAGAATTTATAAAATGGTACAGCTATGCCGTACACTTGTAAGGATAAAAAAGCTGTATTTTGCTTCTTCAGATACAATTACAATTATCATTAGTATAACATAAAATAAGGGAAAGTGCAAGAGTAAAGACAAAATTAAGGTCAGCCATTATATAAGTAGCATAAGTTTTTATAATTTTGAACGAAATATGCATATATAAATTTTGCTATGTTGCACAAATTTTCTTTAACATCCAGAGGATTCAATGTGTTTTATTTGTACAAATTATCAAAAAAAGTGCTGATTTTTATCCCTAAAATCTCTCAATATTAAATGATGTATAATCAAAGAAAAAATATCAATAAAATTTTTTTCAGGAAAATTCTTAAAAATACTTGACATTATCGGAAAGAGAGGGTATAATGTTTAGGTGAAATGCATTTTATAGGAAAAATGTGTCTTATTAGAAATAACACGCGTTAAATGCGTTTGTTTACGATTTGTTTACGGTAAAGGAGGAGAAAAAATGAAAAGAACATATCAGCCAAAGAAAATTCACAGAAAAAAGGAACACGGTTTCCGTAAGAGAATGTCTACTTCAAACGGAAGAAAGGTTCTGGCTCGCAGAAGAGCTAAGGGCAGAGCAAGACTTACTCACTAATTAAAGACAGACCACAATTTTTGTGGTCTTTTGTTTTAATGAAATGTAAAAAAATGATGAAAATATAACTTTTTTAAAATATTTTTATTGCATTCCATTTGAAATTGGTGTATAATAATCTTGGTACAAATTAAGGAAGATTATGCCTTTGGCAGTAAAAATTAAAATTTATGCTTTATACAAATACAATCAATAAAAACAAAACCTTTTTGTTCCTGTATAAAAAGGGTAAGTGTATAGTAAATCGCAACATCATTATTTATGTCAGAAAAAACAATAAGCCGTATAATAATCTTGGAATTACCGCAGGGAAAAAGGTAGGAAATGCTGTAGCGAGAAATCGTGCAAAACGTGTTATCAGGCAGGCTTACAGGGAAAATGAGATAAATATGCCGATTGGTATTGATATAATTATTGTTGCAAGGGCAGCAGTAACAGGTATCAAAAGCGATGTTTTAAGTGATTATTTAAGAAAAAAAGGTATAAATGAAATCAGAAACGCAGTTTTTGGTGAAAGCAAATGAAATATATTTTCATGTTATTTATCAAATTTTACAGAAAATTCATTTCTCCGCTTTTTCCGCCATGCTGTAAATATCATCCCACATGCTCGACTTATGCAATTGAAGCTTTTCGAAAACATGGTGTTTTAAAAGGTTTTATACTTTCTTCATGGAGAATTTTAAGGTGTAATCCCTGGAGTATGGGTGGGATTGATTATGTTCCTGATGAATTTCATATATTTAAAAGAAACAAAAGAAAATGAATTTACAAAAGATTGGAGTTTGAAACTTGGGTTTTATCAGTGAATTGCTCGGCTATCCGCTGGGATGGGTAATGTGGTTAATCTATAAGATTGTAAGTGACTATGGTATTGCGATTATTCTGTTTACATTCTTGACTAAACTTGTAATGTTCCCGACAGGATATAAGCAGCAGCTTAGTTCTATACGTACACAGGCACTTAGTCCAAAGCTTAAAAATCTGCAGAAGCAGTATGCAAATAACAGGGAAAAGCTTGCAGAAGAACAGCAGAAGCTTTATCAGCAGGAGGGTGTAAACCCTATGGGAAGCTGTCTTCCGCTTATAGTTACAATGCTTATCCTTTATGGTGTGCTTGACGTTGTATATCGTCCTCTTACACATATTCTTCGTCTTAAGGAATCAGTAATTCTTAAAATGCAGGAAATTATTATTGCAACTGAAGAATGGGGTATTACTGAAAAAACAATGCAGAGCCGTCCGGAGCTTACAATTTTACAGCAGGTAAAAGAACACGGCCAGGCATTTATTGATGGTGGTATTTCAAAGGATATAGTAGAAAGTGTATCAAGCTTTAAAAATACATTTTTAGGTATAGACCTCGGACAGATTCCTACAATCAGTCCTGATGTATGGGATAAGGCAGCAATTGCACTTGTTATGATTCCTATTGTTTCAGGTCTTGTACAGATACTTTACTCATTATATTCTACACATAAATCAAAGCAGATGAATCCTGACATGCAGGGAGCCGGTGCTATGAAGGTTATGATGCTTGTTATGCCTTTATTCTCAGTATGGCTTGCTTTCCAGGTACCTGCCGGTGTTGGTTTTTACTGGATCTGGTCATCTGTATTTGCTTTTATTCAGTCGTTTGCACTCTACACATACTTTACTCCGAAGAGAGTAGAAGCAATAAACGAAAAGCTTAAGGAAAAGAATAAGAACAAAAAGCCTGGTTTCATGCAGAGAATGATGGACCAGCAGGCACAGCTTAATCAGCAGGCAAAAGATGCTGCATCTGCAGGCAGAGCCAACTACAATGCTGAAACTGAAAATATGTCAAAGTCAGAAAAGAACAAATATAACAGAGATCTTCTTAAAGAAGCAAGAAAACGTATGGCTGAAAAATATGGTGAAGAATACGTTGACAATGATGATGATGAATAATTACATTACTTGAAATTAAAAGTAATGCGAAGGGAGAGTAAAAAAATGATAAAGAATGAAATTTTCTACGGAAAATCAATTGACGATGCCAAAGCAAAGGCAGTTGAAAGTTTTGGGGTATCAGAGGAAAAAATCAAATTTACAGTAATTGAAGATGTGAAGACAGGTCTTTTCGGACGTATCAAGTCAGAAGCTAAGGTACAGGCAGAATATGAAGAAATTGAAACAACTGAAGCTGCTCCTGTGGTAACAAATACTGTAGATACAGCAGATGAAGTAAAAGAAGAAGTTGCTGAAATTAAGGAAATCCCTGCTGAAAAGCTTGATATTTGCAAGAACTTCATTAAGAAGATTTTATCAAATATGCAGATTGATTGTGATGTAAACGTTTCTGTAAAAGATGGCGGAATTATTGCTGATATTGACAGCAAGGGTTCAGGTGCGGTTATAGGCAGACGTGGTGAAACACTTGATGCACTCCAGTATCTTACATCACTTGTCGTAAATAAAGGTGAGGGTGATTATATCAGAATTACTCTTGATAGCTGCGGATATCGTGACAAGAGAGCTGAAACACTCAAAAATCTTGCGGAAAAAATCAGTCACAAGGTATTAAAGACAGGCAGATCTGTAATTCTTGAACCTATGAATCCATATGAAAGAAGAATTATTCATTCAACTGTTGTTAAGGTTGAAGGCGTTAATTCAAAGTCAGTTGGTGAAGAACCATACAGAAAGGTAGTTATTGCTTCAGACAATCCACGCAGAAACAATAACAAAAGACGTGGCGGTAATGATCATAAGCGTCGTTACAGAGAACCACGCTCACTTGACCTTAAGACAAGCTTTGAAAAGGATTATAAAAAGCCAAAGCCGGAAGATGATATCAATGCCGGACTTTACGGAAAGATTGAACTTTAATTTTTAAAGGCGGCATTTTGCCGCCTTTTTTGTCGATAAACGGAGGATAAGATGTCTACAATTGCAGCAATTGCAACACCAGATGCTATCGGAGGAATTTCTGTTATAAGAATTTCCGGAAAAAAGGCATTTGAAATTGCAGATAAAATATTTGAAGGAAGTAAAATGCCGACCAAAATGGAAGGTTATACTTGTTGTTATGGTTTTATAAACGATAAAAACAGCAAGCATATTGATGATGTTGTACTAACAGTATTCAGAGCGCCAAAGTCCTATACAGGCGAAAATGTAGTTGAAATTTCATGTCATGGCGGCAGATATATTACAAAGAAAATATTACGTCAGATTCTTGAAAATGGTGCTGAACCTGCTATGGCTGGCGAATTTACCAAACGTGCATTCTTAAACGGAAAGTTATCTCTTACTCAGGCAGAAGCTGTTATGGATGTTATTTCTTCAAGTGGTGAGAGTCAGTTAAGATACGCAAATGCTCTTAAGGATGGAGCTGTATTTAGAAGAATTACAAATATTAAAAATCAGCTTGTGGAAATACTTGGTAATCTTGCGGCATGGGCAGATTTTCCGGAAGAAGATGTTCCAGAGGTTGACCCGACGGTTTTATCTCAGCAGATAGATAGAGTGGTAAATGATATTACTAAAACTATCAAAACATATGACGATGGCAGAATTGTTCGTGAGGGGATTAATACTGTAATTTGTGGTAAGCCAAATGTAGGTAAGTCTACTCTCATGAATTGTCTCAGCGGATATCAGAGGAGTATTGTAACTGATATTGCAGGAACAACACGTGACGTTATTGAAGAAAGCGTTAGATTAGGTGATTTGACACTCAGACTTTCTGATACTGCGGGCATACGCAGTACAGATGATGTTATAGAAAGCATGGGTGTAGATATTGCTTATAAAAAAATAGATGAAGCTGATTTAATACTTGCTGTTTTTGATTGTACTTCACAGTTGGATATAAAAGAAAAAGATTTAATAAATAAAATATATAACAAAAATACTATTGCCATAATAAATAAAATAGATGGTGAGGCTAAAATAGATAAAGATTATATAAATGAAAAATTTAAAAATGTAATTGAAATTTCTGCCAAAAACGATGAGGGTACAGATAAATTAGTTTCTATACTTGAGGATATATTTGTAAACAATAAATCTGATGCAGATGATGGAATTATAGCAAATGAAAGACAGAAAATGTGTCTTGAAAAGGCATATCAGAATGTTAAAGAAGCATATGATACATTAAATTATGGTATGATGCTTGATGCAGTAACCGTTTGTCTGGATGCTGCTACTGAAAATTTAATGGAATTAACAGGAGAAAAGGCATCAGAAACAGTAATTAATGATGTTTTTTCAAGATTTTGTGTCGGTAAATAAATAATAATGTTCCACGTGGAACATTATTTGAAAATTGAATGGAGAATATTATGAATTATTCAATGGGAGAATTTGATATTGCTGTAGTAGGTGC
Organism: Oscillospiraceae bacterium; assembly: GCA_045634285.1. GTDB lineage: Bacteria > Bacillota > Clostridia > Oscillospirales > Ruminococcaceae > Porcipelethomonas. Next base: position 12,065 of record JAZQZW010000025.1, on the reverse strand, counting down.
AGGACATGCCGGAGTTGAAGCAGCACTTAGTTCAGCACGACTTGGATGTAAAACTGTGCTTTTTACAATTTCACTCGACCAGATTGCAAATCTGCCATGCAACCCATCAATAGGCGGAACGGCAAAAGGACATCTTGTAAGAGAAATAGATGCACTTGGCGGTGAAATGGGAAAAGCAGCAGACAAATGTTTTATACAGAGCAGAATGCTTAATAAAGGAAAAGGACCTGCTGTACACAGTCTGAGAGTGCAGGCAGACAGAACACGATATCATGAATATATGAAGAAAGTCTGCGAAAAACAGGAAAACCTCTATGTAAAACAGGCTGAGGTAACTGAAATAACAATTGAAGATAAAAAGATAACAGGTATTAAAACAAAGCTGGGGGCTGAGTATAAGGTTAAAGCAGTTATTATTGCAACAGGTACATACCTTAAGGGTAAAATTCATATTGGCGAACAATCCTTTGAAAGCGGGCCTGACAGTGCACTTCCTGCAACTCTTTTATCACAGAGTCTTATAGATAATGGAATCGAAATCAGACGTTTTAAGACAGGGACACCTTGCAGAGTACATAGAAGAAGTATTGATTTTGACGCAATTCAAAAACAAGATGGTGATGAAGATATAGTACCTTTTTCATTTGAAACAGAAAAAGAAGGACTTGAAAATCAGGTTTCATGCTATATAAGCTATACAAATGCAGAAACTCACAAGGTTATTATGGATAATTTACATCGTTCACCACTTTATTCTGGACGAATTGAGGGTGTAGGTCCAAGATATTGCCCTTCCATAGAAGATAAAATAGTAAGATTTGCAGATAAGGAAAGACATCAGTTGTTCATTGAACCAATGGGACTTGACACGGATGAATTTTATCTTCAGGGTATGTCATCTTCACTTCCGGAAGATGTGCAGCGTGACTTTTTACGTACCATAAAAGGTCTTGAAAATGTAGAAATTATGCGTCCGGCATATGCTATTGAATACGATTGCTGTGACCCGACACAAATGAAATCCACACTTGAATTTCGTGCTGTATCGGGATTGTATGGTGCTGGTCAGTTTAATGGAAGTTCAGGCTATGAAGAAGCTGCGGCACAGGGATTTGTGGCTGGTGTAAACGCTGCTAAAAAAATCCAGGGGAAAGAACCGTTGATTCTCGACAGAGCAAGTTCATATATAGGCACACTTATAGATGATCTTGTAACAAAAGGCTGTGCTGACCCATACAGAATGATGACTTCAAGAAGCGAATACCGTTTGATATTAAGACAGGATAACGCGGACCAGAGGTTAACTCCTATTGGACATGAAATAGGTCTTATATCAGATGAAAGATATGAAAAGCTTAAAATCAAGGTTTCACAGGTAGAAAAAGAAATACACAGAGTTAAGCATACAAATATTGCTCCATCAAAGGAGATAAACGAATTTTTGAAAGAAATGGGAACATCTCCGCTTTCTACAGGTTGTAAGCTTGCTGATTTGATAAGACGCCCTCAGCTTGGTTATGATATGCTCGACCCGTTTGATACAAACAGACCTTTATATGATGATGAAGTAAGAGAACAGGTCGAGGTTCAGATAAAGTATGAAGGATATATTCCAAAACAGCTTGAACAGATTGAAAATATGAGAAAAATGGAGAGTAAAAAGCTTCCTGAAGATCTTGATTATACCACAGTATATGGATTAAGACTTGAAGCAGTAGAAAAATTAAACAAGCAAAAACCGGAAAATATTGGTCAGGCATCAAGAATTTCAGGGGTTTCACCGGCAGACGTATCTGTTTTAATGGTGTGGCTTGAACAGCAGGGGAGGAAAAGGTAATGGATTTTCAGCTTGCAGAGCAGATGTTTCTAGAAAATGGTCTTGATTACAGCAGAGAACTGCATGAAAAACTTGAAATTTACAGCAAATTTCTCATAGAATACAATGAAAAAGTAAATCTGACAGCTATAACTGAACCGAAAGAAATATGGTTAAAACATTTTATTGACAGTATATTGTTTGCAAAATATATTGAAATACCTGAAAATTCAAGCTTAATTGATGTTGGAACGGGTGCAGGATTTCCGTCTGTGCCACTTAAATTATACAGAAATGATATAAAACTTACATTACTTGACAGTCTTAATAAGAGAATTGTTTTTCTTGATGAACTTTCAACAATGCTTGGAATAGATGTTGAAACTTTTCATTCTCGTGCAGAAGATGCAGCAAAAAATGAAAATTATCGTGAAAAATATGATTTTGCAACAGCACGAGCAGTTGCAGCAATGCCTACATTGTGCGAATATTGTATGGGTTTTGTAAAAAAAGGCGGCAAGTTTGTTGCGTTAAAGGGTACAACTGAGGAAATATCTTCATTTGAAAAGGCTGTATCTATATTAGGAGGAGGAAATATAAAGGAAATCAAATATACTCTTTCGGGAACGGAAAGCAGAAAAATATTTGAAATAGAAAAAATATCGCAAACTCCTTTAAAATATCCCAGAAATAGCGGTCAGATAAAAAATAAACCTCTTTGAAAATAAAATATTATGCTGATAAATCCTCTTTTATACATAATAAAAGAGGATTTTTTGTATGGAAATTATTTCCCTTTGGAGCTAAAATATAATTATAAGAAAAAGAAAGGAAGTAATAAAAATATGGCAGCATTTTTAAATTTTACAAAAGAAAAGGAACGGGAAAAGGAGGAAAATAAAATATTGCAGATACCTGTTGCGGAAATAGTTCCAAATCCACATCAGCCAAGAACAGAGTTTGATTATGCGGATATTACATCTCTTGCAGAAAGTATTTGTCAGAACGGTATACTTCAGCCGTTGTCAGTAAGAAAAGTAGAAAATGGTTATGAACTGATTGCGGGTGAAAGAAGACTACGTGCGGCAAAGCTTGTGCAATTAAAATATGTTCCATGCATTGTACTTAATATTTCTGAAAGAACCAGTGCTATTCTTGCATTAGTAGAAAATATTCAGCGTCAGGATTTGTCCTTTTTTGATGAGGCAAATGCAATTGAAAAACTAATATCATACTATGGAATGACACAGGAGGATGCGGCAATAAAACTTGGAAAGGCACAGTCGACAATTGCAAATAAGCTCAGAATTTTAAAGTTATCTGACGAAGAAAAGGAAATTATAACAAAGTTTAATCTTACAGAACGTCATGCGAGGGCACTTTTAAGGCTTGCAAGCAAGGAAGAAAGAATGACAGTTCTTGAAAAGGTTGTGAAATATAATCTTAATGTTGAGCGAACCGAACAGGCAATTGATGAGCATATTGGAAAAGCAAAGGAAAAGTTGAGTTATAAAAAACGCAGCAAGGTTTTTCAAAATGTAAAGATATTTGTGAATACGATAAATAAAGCGGTTGAAACTATGAAAGCGGCAGGAATTCCGGCAGATTCAAAAAAAATACAGAACGACGACTACATTGAGTACATAGTGAAAATTCCTATCATGGATAACAAGAAGCTTTTTTAAGCTTCTTGTTTTTTAATAAATGTTCCACGTGGAACATTTATTAAAAAATATTGTGTTTTCATCTTTACATAAACAGAAAAAAGTGGTATAATTTAATAGAACAGAAAAGTAAGGAGAGAAAATACAAATGGGAAAGATATTTGCTGTTGCAAATCAAAAAGGCGGTGTCGGAAAATCCACAACTGTCGTGAATCTTGCGGCATATCTTGGTTCAAGAGATAAAACTGTCTTGTGCATTGATATTGACGCTCAGGGTAACTGTACAACAGGTCTGGGTATCAAAAAGAAGTCGATAGAATGCTCATCTTACGATGTTCTTATAGGACAGGCAAGAATACAGGATGCTATTATCAGAACAGAATTTAAAAATATAAGTATTATTCCTGCAACACCATCACTTGCCGGTGCTGAAATTGAGATGATTGAGCTTGATGACAGAATGAACAGGCTTAAAATGCAGCTTCTTACATGCAGACTTGATTATGACTATATACTTATCGATTGTCCACCGTCACTTAGTCTTATCACTCTTAACGGACTTGTGGCATGTGATAAGGTTATAGTTCCGATGCAGGCTGAATTTTTTGCACTTGAAGGTCTTGCACAGCTTATGAATACAATAAAAATTGTAAAGAACAAATATAATCCGTCACTTGAAATTGAGGGTGTATTGTTTACAATGTTTGACCCACGCCTTAATGTTAGCGGACAGGTTGTAGAAGAAGTGGAAAAAAATCTTCCGGGCAAGGTGTTTAATACAAAGATACCGAGAAATGTAAGACTTTCGGAAGCACCAAGCTATGGACAACCTGTAATGTATTATGATAAAAATTCCAGAGGTGCAGAAAGCTATGAACTTCTGGGTCTTGAAATATTAAAAGAACAGCCGCCTGAAAATAAAGAAAAAAAGAAAGGTTTGTTCAAAAAGAAAAAATAAATAGGAAGGTGAACAAATGGCAAGAAAGGGAGGGCTCGGAAACGGGTTTGGTGCTCTTTTTGATGACAACAAAACAGAAACACAATCATCACAGACGCTGAGAGTTTCCGAAATTGAACCTAACAGACAACAACCGAGAAAAAACTTTGATGATGAATCGATTGCGGCCCTTGCTGATTCAATAAAGCAGCATGGTGTACTGCAGCCGATTCTTGTAAGACCTTATGGAAGTAGTTATCAGATTGTAGCAGGCGAAAGAAGATGGCGTGCCGCAAGAATGCTTGGAATTTCGGAAGTTCCTGTTCAGATTAAGGAATTATCAGATATTGAAACAATGCAGATTGCCCTTATTGAAAATCTTCAGCGTGAAAATCTTAACCCGATTGAAGAGGCAAGAGGATATAATGAACTTATTGAAAGCTATGATATGACTCAGGAGGAAGTAGCAAAAACTGTTGGCCGTTCACGTTCGGCTGTGTCAAATTCTATGCGACTTCTCTCACTTCCTGATGAAGTGCTTGAAATGCTTGAAAACGGTGAGATTTCAGTAGGACATGGTAAAGCATTGCTTTCATTTGATGATGAAGAGAAAATGCTTGAAGCTGCAAGAAAAGCAGCAGATGGAAAAATTAACGTAAGAGCACTTGAGAAAATGGCAAATGAAGATGATACCGAAAATCCGACAATAACCAATGAAAAGATTGACAGTTATTTTAAAGAAATGGAAATAAGCCTTCACGAAAATCTTGGCAGAAAGGTTAAGGTTGAGTACGGCAAAAATAAAGGTGCATTAATTCTTGAATTTTATGATAAAGATGATTTATCAGAAATTGCAAGAAAATTAACAGAATAAAATTTAAAGAAAAGGAAGTAAAAGTAAATGCTCGATATTAAAATTATAAGAGAAAATCCGGATAAGGTAAAGGCTGCGTTAAAAACAAGAAATGCAGATTATGACAGCTACATTGATGAAATTCTTGAAATTGATGAAAAAAGAAGAAAGATTTCAACTGAAACTGACGCTTTAAAGGCTGAACAGAACAAGGTTTCAAAGCAGATTCCTGTTATGAAAAAGAACGGTGAAAACACTGATGCAATCATGGCAGAAATGAAGGAAATCTCAGAAAAAATCAAGGAAGCAAACGCTGTAATCAGCGAACTTGAAGCAAAGCAGAAGGATACACTTCTTTGCATTCCTAACATTCCGTCTGAAACAACTCCTGTTGGTAAGGATGACAGCGAAAATGTTGAAATCAGAAAATGGGGCGAACCTTCAAAGTTTGACTTTGAACCACTTGCACACTGGGATATTGGTAAGAATCTTGATATTCTTGACCCTGAAACAGCTGCAAAGGTAACAGGTGCAAGATTCCATTTCTACAAGGGTCTTGGCGCAAGACTTGAAAGAGCTATTATCAGCTATTTCCTTAACACACATACAGAAAACGGTTATACAGAAATCATGCCTCCATACATGGTTAACAGAGCTTCAATGACAGGTACAGGTCAGCTTCCTAAGTTTGAAGAGGACGCATTCAGAGTAGCAAATAACGATTACTTCCTCATTCCAACAGCAGAAGTTCCTGTTACAAACATTCACAGAGATGAAATCCTTACAGCAGACCAGCTTCCAATCAGCTATTGTGCATACTCAGCATGTTTCAGAGCAGAGGCGGGCAGTGCAGGACGTGATCAGAGAGGTCTTATCCGTCAGCATCAGTTCAACAAGGTTGAACTTGTAAAGTTTGCACATCCTGACAATTCATTTGAAGAACTTGAAAAGCTTACAAACGATGCTGAAAGAGTACTTCAGGGACTCGGACTTCCATACAGAGTAGTGGCACTTTCAACAGGTGATATCGGATTCTCAAGTGCCAAGACTTATGATATCGAAGTATGGATGCCTTCATACAACAGATACGTTGAAATCTCAAGCTGTTCAAACTTTGTTGATTACCAGGCAAGAAGAGCAGCTATCAGATTCAAGAATAATCCTAAGGATAAGGCTCAGTTTGTTCACACACTCAACGGTTCAGGCGTTGCAGTAGGCAGAACAGTTGCTGCTATTCTTGAAAACTTCCAGAATGCAGACGGAACAGTAACAATTCCTGAAGCACTCAGACCATTCATGGGTACAGATATTATTAAATAAATAATGATATATGGAAGCTGCTATGGCAGCTTCCTTGTCTTGTTTATAAAACAATTTTAAATACATGGAGGAATATTACTTTATGAAAATTATAAATAGTATTAAGAAATATACCATTTATGGTATAGTTTGTCTTATTGTAGCAGGTATAGCTTTATCAATGTGTTTAATAGATTCTGTAAATGCTGAAGAAAAAATATTACCTGAAGCATCATATAATTTAGAAAGCAGTTTAATAGATAAGTCATATCTTACAACAACAAGTAATGGATATATGAGAGTGTTTTATAATGGTGAAAAAATAGGTATAGAATATTACGATGACAGTTTTAATATTCAGTCAATAGAATCAATTGAAATGGAACTGGATTTATGGGGTGGTTTTTATGAAGGTTCAGACTCTTATTATCTGATTCAGGGTACTGCAAATAAATTGGAAGATTATGATGCTGAGGTTGTACGTGTAATCAAATATGATAAGAACTGGAACAGGAAAGGGGCAGCAAGTATAACAGGTGACAGGGAATTATGGGGCGGAGAAGTACGTTATCCATTTGATTATGGTTGTGTACAGGCAACAGAATATAATGGATACCTTTATATTGTAACCGGACATGAAGGCTATGTTGATTCTACGTATAATCAGGGTCATCAGGGATTTCTTATGATTACTGTTGATATTAATACTATGGAAGGTATGATAACAGATGGTGACTACTGGCATTCTTTTGCTCAGTACATAAAAAACAGAGATTCTGAATTGTATGTACTTGAACAAAGCGAAGGTTCAAGATATACAAAGCTGTCAAGATATGAGGCAGCTGGGTTTGATACAGGAGAATCGATTAAATCGTTCCCGGTTCTTGCATATGGGGGTAGCAGAGATTCGGCATGGGCAATTAAATGTTATGCCAGTGTTGACGGAATGGCTTTGTCCCAGGATAATGTTTTATGCGTGGGAACATCAATAGATCAATCTGAGTATGATAATATAACAACTGATACTCCACATAATATTTATCTTACAGTAACTTCAATGACAGAGTTTTCAGAAGAAACAACAAATGTAAAATGGCTTACAAATTATACAGGCGGAGGAAAAAGTTTTACAGGTTTAAAAATCACGCATGTAAATGATAATCGTTTTATGATTTCATGGGAAGAATATAATTCGGAATATGCTGATTTGACAGCGCCTGATATTTCAGATAGTCTTTCTGCCAACACTTTGCATTATATGTTTATTGATGGCAACGGAAATAAATTAAGCGATGAATTTACCGCGAATGCTGCAATATCTGATTGTCAGCCTATAGTAAAGGATTTAAAAATTGTCTACTATGCTTCAAATGGAAATATGGTTAATTTTTATTCAATCGATTCGGTTACAGGTGAATTCAGTAAAAAAACATACCGTATTGCAGGTAAAAATGCAGAATGGAATATAGTTGATGGTGTACTTACAATTTCAGGTACAGGAGCAGTTGCAACAGATAATACGGCACATCCTTATCACTCGTTATCTACAGTAAGTAGTATGATTTCATATAGTTCCAGCGACAATGCATGGATGAATATAAGAGATAATGTAGAAAAAATTATTATAAAAACCGGAATAACTTCTATTGGAGAAGAACAGTTTTCACATTTTTTAAATCTTAAAGAAGTGGTTTTAGAAGATGGAGTTGAAAGTATAGGTAATCTTGCTTTTTATAACTGTGATAGTTTATCAAAGATAACTATTCCTGCGAGTGTAACTGAAATTGGCGAAGACATTTTATGGACAGGTTCTTATTGGGTAAGTGATGAATCGCATGTTGTAAGAGCTACTATCTATACCACATTGGGGTCTTATGCTGAAGAATATGCAGATGAAAATAATATAAGTGTGATTAGGATAGCTATTAAAGGTGATGTAAACAGTGATGGAATTTTAAATAGTGCTGATGCAGTTATACTTAAAAAGTATCTTTTAGGTGAAAATGTTGAAATAAATATGGAAGCAAGTGATTTGTATGGTGATGAAAAGATAAATATCTTTGATTTGATGGTAATGAAAAGAATCTGGACAGATTTAGTGAAATAATATTGATATAAATTAATAATTTTCTTTGATAACTATTCCTGTTTTTGGAAAAAACATGGAATTTATCAAGTTAGCGTTGACTAACGAACAGGAAAGTGATATAATATAATCAATAAATAACGAATATCCTGTGGGGGAGTAGTTGGCGAAATATCGTGGCAAATCAACATCATGGCTTTTTAGTCTGGTTTGTCTTAAATAACGAGACTCACGTATTGCTTGTTTTTAAAGCTGTACGTGTGTCTTTTTTAGTATATCGGGTACAGCAAATACAAGCTGTACCCGATTTTTGTTATAATGATATGAAAGGATTGATAGTTATGTTTATTGAAATCAATGGAATTAAAAAAGGCTTTGGTGAAGGTGAAAGCAGAGTAGAGGTGCTTAAAGGAATAGACCTTGAACTTCAGAAGGGTGAATTCTGTGTTCTTCTTGGACCATCTGGTTCGGGTAAATCAACACTTCTGAATATCATCGGTGGTATTGATTCCCCTGACAGTGGATTTATTTCTGTTAACGGTGAAAAGACAGCTGATATGAATGAGAAAAAACTTACATTATATCGCAGAAATCATCTTGGTTACATATTCCAGATGTATAACCTTATTCCAAATCTTAACATAAAGGAAAATGTTGAAGTCGGTGCGTATCTCAGCGACAATCCACTTGATGTTGATGAGGTGTTGAAAGTTCTCGGTCTTTATGAACACAGACACAAGCTTCCGAATCAGCTTTCAGGTGGACAGCAACAGCGTACGGCTATCGGGAGAGCAGTTGTAAAAAATCCTGATATTCTTTTGTGTGATGAGCCGACAGGTGCACTGGACTATAATACTTCGAAGGAAATATTAAAGCTTATTGAGGACATAAACAAGAAGTACGGCAATACAGTTATTATGGTAACTCATAATGATGCAATCAAGGATATGGCAGACAGGGTTGTAAAGCTGCGTGACGGAATGATACGTAAGAATTATGTAAATGAAACAAAGCTTTCAGCAACAGAGCTTGACTGGTAAAGGAGGTTGAATAAAATGAGAAATCCTCTTTTAAAAAGACTTCCGAAGGAACTTAAATCAGAGCTTGGAAAGTATATTGTTCTTTTCGTTTTCATAACAGGCATGATAGCACTTGTTTCGGGATATATCGTTGCGGGTGAAAGTATGCTTACAGCCTATAATGAAAGTTTTGATAAATATAACATTGAAGACGGTAATTTTGAAAGTTTTCAACAGCTTGATGATAATACGTTGAAAACTCTTAAGGCTGAGGGTATAGAGATTTTTGAAAATTTCTACATAGAAGAAGAAATCAAAAGCAATGAAAGCACTCTCAGAATGTTTCATGAACGTAAGGAAATAAATAAAGTCTGCATGATGGAGGGGGTACTTCCTGAAAATGCCGAACAGATTGCAATTGACAGAGTATACGCAAAGAATAATGAAATTTCTGTGGGGGATACACTTATAATTGCAGAGAAAAATTTTGAGGTTACAGGTTTCGTTGCACTTTCAGATTATTCAACGCTTTATCAGAATCCTTCCGACATGATGTTTGATGCAGTAAAATTCGGCGTTGCAATTCTGACAGATGAGGGATTTGAAAGCTTTACTAACAGCAATATTCATTACAGTTATTCATGGACATATAATATTACTCCTTCAGATGATATTGAGGCTAAAGAAATGTCAGATGATTTTCTTGAGGTTTTAAGCTCAAATGTTATGCTGACAAATTATCTTCCGGCATATACAAATCAGGCTATTCAGATGGCTGGAAATGACATGAGCGGAGATACTCAGATGATGTCTGTTCTTCTCTATATGATGATGGGTATTATAGCATTTATCTTTGCTATTACAACAAGCAATACAATAATTAAGGAATCATCAGTTATAGGAACACTTCGTGCATCAGGTTATACCAAGGGTGAAATTATAAGGCATTATATGACTATGCCTATGATTATTACTGTTCTGGCTGCTATTGCAGGTAATATTTTGGGTTATACAGCACTCAAGCAATTTGCAATTAACATGTACTATAACAGCTTCAGTCTTACAACCTATAAGACTTTATGGAATGGTGAGGCGTTCATAAAGACAAGTGTAATTCCGCTGATAATGATGTTTGCAATTAATTTATTTATTATTGCAAGAAAAATGAAACTTTCACCACTTAAATTTATCAGACGTGATTTAAGTACAAGAAAGAAGAAGAAAGCATTTAAACTAAATACTAAAATAAATATTTTAACAAGATTTAGATTAAGAGTAATATTTCAGAATATGCCAAATTACATAACAATTATTTTTGGAATACTCTTTGCAAATATTATCCTTTTATTTGGTTGTGGTCTTGAACCACTTATTGAACATTACAGCGAAGAAATAACATCAAATATGATATCCGATTATCAGTATATTTTAAAAGCACCACTTGAAACTGAAAATAAGGACGCCGAAAAATTTTATGCAAACAGCTTAAAAGTTACTGAAAAATCGGAGGAAGGTGCTACAGTTTATGGAATAGCTGCTGACAGCCGCTATATCCCACTTGAACTTGGTTCAGATGGTGTTTACCTGTCTAACGCTTACAGCGAAAAATACGGAATAAATGAAGGTGATACAGTAAAGCTGAAAGGCAGTTATGATGATACGGAATATTCATTTAAGGTAGACGGTATATATTATTATCCTTCAACAATTGCTGTGTTCATGTCAGATAGCTTTTTCTGTGAAACATTTGATGTTGATAAATTAGAATTTGCAGGATATTTTTCAGATACAGAAATCACAGATATTGACAAAATGTATATAGCTACTGAAATTACAGAAGATGACCTTACAAAGACTTCCAGACAGATGAAAAACTCTTTCAATGGTATGGGCGGACTTATACAGGGATTTGGTATAATAGTTTTCATGCTTGTAATATACATGCTTTCAAAAATTATCATTGAAAAGAATGCGCAGTCAGTATCAATGACAAAGATACTTGGTTATTCAAATGGCGAGATAAACAGTCTTTACATAGCAACAACATCAATAGTTGTAATAGCTTCATTTATACTTACAATGCCTCTTGTGAGCATTTTCATAGATAAGGTAATGGATATAGCATTGTCAGGATATGCAGGTTATTTACCATTCTATGTTCCATTCAGTGTATATATAAAAATGATAGCATTGGGTGTAGTATCATATGCTGTAATTGCTTACATGCAGATGAGAAAAGTAAAGAAAATTCCTCTTGATATTGCACTTAAAAATGTAGAATAAACTATAAAAATATATGGACAGGTATTTGCCTGTCCATTATTTTTGTAACAGTAGAGTTTTCAACAACCTGAAAGTGGGGTGTTGAAAACTTCGGAGATTATATAATTT
>JAZQZW010000024.1:0-19723 GCA_045634285.1 Oscillospiraceae bacterium | reverse complement strand
TCGGGTGGCTTGGTTTTTTGGGGATAAATCAAAATTTATCTGCACTGAAAATTTCACACATGCTGACATGTATTAAACAACACCATTTTATAAGTAACCTTGTTTCAGAAAACTGAAGCAAACATCTTAAACAGCCTTTTTATTTGTATTATACGACAAATCATTATGCGATATTTAGATAAAAACGTAGAAAATACGTAAAAAACATTTACGTACGGATATATTTATGATATAATATAAATATTGTCCAAAGGAGGATTTATATTTTGATTTATGTAACTGGCGATATGCACGGAGAATTTTCAAGATTTAAAAATAAAAAAATTAAAAAACTCGGTATTGGTGATACTCTCATTATCTGTGGTGACTTTGGTTTTATCTGGGACGGTTCAAGACGTGAACGTGCTATTTTAAACAAAATAGGCAGAATGAAGTTTAATGTTGCTTTTGTTGACGGCTGTCATGAGAATTTTGAACTTCTCAGTCAGTATGAGGTTGTGGACTGGTGCGGTGCCAAAGCTCAGCATATAAGCGGAAATCTTTATCATCTGATGCGTGGTCAGATTTATACTATCGAGGGCAAGAAAATTCTTGCATTCGGAGGCGGACACAGTCAGGATTATGATTACCGCAAAACTCAGAGCTGGTGGATTCAGGAACATCCAAGCCATGAGGAAATTATTGACTCGATAAATCAGTTAAGTGTTTATGACAACTATATTGACTATATCGTAACTCACGAACCGCCTGCTTCACTTAAGGACTGTCTGGGTGTTGACGTTCTTCAGCGTCTTGAAATTCATGCGTTTTTTGAGGATTTAATAAAGGCATGTCACTATGAAAAGTGGTTTTTCGGCAAATGTCATACAGACAAATACATACCTATGAAATTCTATGCAGTATTTGAAGATGTACTGCCGGTACTGGAAGAAGATAATCTATAAAATGCAAAACGGCTAAGAGTAATCTTAGCCGTTTGATATCAAAAAGGCGGACATCTGTCCGCCTTTAATTATTTTTCATTGTAACATTCAAATACTTCTTCAACATATTCCTTTTCAGGTTTTGCTGTAAACATGCTTACAACCGGTACAATTATAATTGAAAGAATCATAGAAATTGCACCTGCGTTGATTGGTGAAGCAAGGTTGAGTGGTAATGATGCTGCAGATTTTGTAAGCTCTGGGAAGAGTCCGAGACCAAACAGAACCATATGTGCCATTGTAAGACCAACACCTGTAACGAAGCTTACCCATACAGAAGCTTTTGTTGTTTTCTTGCTGAAAAGTCCGAACAGGAAAGGTCCTAAAAACGAGCCGGCAAGTGCACCCCATGAGTATGACATAAGAGTTGAAATTGAAGCGTTCTTATTGAAAGCAATTATTACAGAAATTATAAGGAATACTGCAATAAGTGCACGCATGATGATAACTTCTTTCTTATCGTTGATTTTCTTCATTTTTGGCTTGATAAAGTCAATTGTAAGAGTTGAGCTTGATGTAAGCACAAGTGATGAAAGTGTTGACATTGAAGCTGAGAAAACAAGTACAACAACAAGTGCAATAAGAATGTCAGGAAGTGCAGAATTGAGCATTGCAGGAATCATAGCATCAAATTCTAGCTTTCCGTTTGAAAGTGTCTGAATAAATGTTTTTGATGTGTCTGAAGGGTCAGCTGTGCAGAAAAGTCTGTCAAAACCGCCAAGCAGGTAAGATCCACCAGCAACAACAAGTGCAAAAACTGTTGAAATAACAGTTCCGCTTCTGATAATCTTCTTTGAACCATCTTCCTTGATAGCGTAGAACTTACCAATCATCTGTGGAAGTCCCCAAGTACCCAGAGATGTTAAGATTACAACTCCCATAAGGTTTATAGGGTCAGGACCAAACAGCTTGTTAAAGCCACCGTTGACACCGTTTACTTCTATTTCGCCAAGCTTTTTAACCGCTTCTGTAAATCCACCCTGATTGTTAACTGTGCATACAATAACCGCAATGATACCTGCAAGCATGATAATACCCTGAATAAAGTCGTTGATTGCTGTAGCAGAGTAACCGCCAAGAATAACATAAACGGCAGTAATAACAGCCATAAGCACAATAATAATCATGTATGAGTTTTCTGACTGCATTCCAAGTGCCATGTCAAAGAGTCTTGAAAGCCCATTGTAAACAGATGCTGTATAAGGAATCAGGAATATGAAAATAATAACAGATGATGCAAGTTTTAAGGATTTTGACTTGAATCTGTTTTCAAAAAATTCAGGCATTGTTTTTGCGTGGAGCTTATGGGTCATAAGTCTTGTTCTTCTTCCAAGAATTATCCATGCAAGAGCGCTTCCTATAATGGTATTTCCGATACCTATCCATGCAGCAGATATACCGTAGCTCCAGCCGAACTGTCCGGCATATCCGATAAATACAACCGCTGAAAAATAAGATGTTCCGTATGCAAAGGCTGTAAGCCATGGACCTACGCTTCTGCCGCCAAGAACAAAGTCGCTTACTGTTTTGGTTTTTCTGTACGAGTATACACCGATACCAATCATTATTGCTATGTACACACCAAGCATGATGTATGTCATAGTAGTAGTCATAACACTTATCTCCTTTAAAGTTTTTTAGCTTTAACTCATTAAAGCAATATTAAAATCACAAATAATATTATAGCAATATTTTGTATTTTTGTCAACGTTATTTTTTACATAAATATACATTATTTATTGTATATATTGCTTATGAAATGATTTTTGCGGGCAGTTAAATCAGAATTAAATTTTTCAACAGCTTTTTTATTTACAGAAATAATTTTAAATTTTAGTGACATAATATATTAAAAGACTTTTGCAAAAGGAGTAATATATTATGAATTTATCGGAAATTATGATGGCTTATTACAACAAGCCGATTGACTCTTGCAGTAATGAGGAAATATATTTTGCATTATTAAAAGAAACAGACAGGCTTGCTGTCTCAAAGGAATTTCTACAGAAAAAGAAAAAGCTTTACTATATTTCAGCAGAATTTTTAATCGGAAAGCTGTTGTCAAACAACCTCATAAATCTCGGAATTTATGACGATGTAAAGGAACAGCTTTACGAACATGGAATAAATTTTTCGGATATTGAGGAAATTGAATGTGAACCCTCTTTGGGTAATGGTGGTCTTGGGCGGCTTGCAGCGTGCTTTCTTGATTCAATAGCAACTCTCGGGCTTTGTGGTGATGGTATTGGTCTTAACTATCATTTCGGACTTTTCAGACAGGTTTTCAGAAACAATTCACAGACAACAGAGCCGGATAAATGGATTACGGAAAACAGCTGGCTTAATAAGACAGATGTTACCTATAAGGTGAAATTCAATAACTGTGAAGTTACAGCAAGAATGTACGATATAAACGTAATAGGATACGAGGGGAGAACCAACAAGCTCCATCATTTTGACATTGAAACGGTTGATGAAAGTATTATAAATGACGGAATTGATTTTGACAAGACCGAAATTGAAAAAAATCTCACACTTTTTCTTTATCCCGATGACAGCGATGAATCGGGCAGGCTTTTACGTATTTATCAGCAGTATTTTATTGTTTCCTGCGGAGCACAGTTTATTCTTGATGAAGCAGTAAAAAAGGGCTGTAATCTCTATGACCTTTCGGACTATGCTGTTATTCAGATAAACGATACGCACCCTACAATGATTATTCCCGAGCTTGTAAGACTTCTGACTGAGCGTGGCATACCGATGAATGATGCGATAAAAATTGTCAGTGAGTGCTGTGCATATACAAACCACACCATTTTATCCGAGGCTCTTGAAAAGTGGAGTATCGATTATCTGCAAAAGACTGTTCCACAGCTTGTGCCGATTATTGAAATTCTTGATGATAAAGTTCGGAGAAAGTTTGAGGATAAGTCTGTTTATATCATAGACGGTAAAGAACGTGTACACATGGCACATATTGACATTCACTGCTGTAAAAGTGTAAACGGAGTTGCAAAGCTTCATACAGATATTTTAAAGGAAACAGAGCTTGCAAATTTCTATAAAATTTATCCCGAAAAATTCAATAACAAAACAAATGGTATAACGTTCAGACGGTGGCTTCTGCATTGTAATCCTGAGCTTACGGCATTTATCACGTCACTTATAGGTGATGGCTTTAAGAAAAACGCAGCAGAGCTTAAAAAATTACTTGAATATAAAAATGACAGGGAAGTACTACAAAAGCTTATAAATATAAAGCAGGTTAAGAAAAAACAGCTTTGTGACTATATTCATAAAAAGCAGGGAATACGTCCTGATGAAAATTCGATTTTCGACATTCAGATAAAACGACTTCACGAGTACAAACGACAGCAACTGAATATGCTGTATCTCATTCACAAATATCTTGAAATAAAGGGCGGAAAAATTCCTGAAACTCCTGTTACTGCAATTTTCGGCGCAAAAGCTGCACCCGCCTACACAATAGCACAGGATATTATTCATCTGATACTTTGTATGCAGGAACTTGTAAACAATGACCCGGATGCAAACAAACATCTGAATATCTTAATGATTGAGAATTATAATGTGACCTCTGCCGAAAAGCTTATTCCTGCATGTGATATTTCAGAGCAGATATCCCTTGCGTCAAAAGAGGCGAGCGGTACAGGAAATATGAAGTTTATGCTTAACGGTGCTGTAACTCTCGGAACGGAAGACGGTGCGAATGTGGAGATACATTCACTTGTGGGAGATGAAAATATTTATATTTTCGGTGATACAAGTGATACGGTTGTACAGCGTTACAAAAACGGAAGTTATTGTTCAAAGGATTATTACAACAAAAATGCAGATATAAAACGTGCGGTTGATTTTATTACAGGAACTGAGCTTATGAAAATCGGTGAGAAAGAAAAGCTTGAAAGACTTTCAAATGAACTTCTGAATAAAGACTGGTTTATGACATTTCCTGATTTTGACAGTTTCCTGAAAACACGTGAGCAGGCATATTCAGATTATGAAAATAAAATGAAATGGGCAGAAAAAATGCTTGTAAATATTGCAAATGCAGGATATTTTTCATCAGACAGAACAATTGAAGAATATAACAATGATATATGGAATTTGGAAATATAAGGAGAATTAAATGAAAGAGAAAACTAACAAAAAGCTGCTGAAAATTTTTTCACCGCTGAACGGTAAAACAGTTCCTATTGAAAGCGTACCCGATAAGGTATTTTCCGAAAAGGTGCTTGGTGATGGTTGTGCAATTATTCCCGATGACGGGAAAATTTACAGTCCTGTTGACGGTACAATATCCTCAGTAGCCGAAACAAATCATGCCTACGGAATATCAGCCGATAACGGACTTGAAATACTTGTGCATTTCGGACTTGATACTGTTGCACTTGGCGGAGAGGGTTTTACTGTTCACGTAAAAAAAGGTGATAAGGTACGTGCAGGTGACCTTATTGCAGAAGCAGATATTGATTTTATAAAATCAAAGGGGATAAATCCTGTTACGCCTGTGCTTGTATGTGATGGTGCAGATGACATGGAGCTTAAAGTAAAAGAAGGCGAAGTAACAGCGGGAGGAGCACTTATTTCCATTGACCAGCCTATGAAGCATGAGAAATCTGAGCAGGCAGAAAAGCAAAAAAGAGGAATAAACTTTGATTTTCTGCAAAAGCTCGGTAAGGTTTTGATGGTTGTTATTGCAGTAATGCCTGCGGCAGGACTTGCCATAAGTCTTGGCAAGCTTACTGTAATGCTTGGCGGAGATGTTGCTTTTGTTTCAGCTGTGGGTGGAGTTCTTGAGAACATCGGCTGGGCAATTATCAGCAATTTGCATATTCTTTTTGCAGTTGCTATCGGTGGTTCATGGGCAAAGGAAAAGGCAGGCGGTGCGTTTGCGGCACTCCTTGCATTTATACTCATAAACAACATTACAGGTACAGCCTTTGGGGTTACAGGTGACATGCTCAGTACTGAGGGTGCAACCGTTACTTCAATTTTCGGACAGGAAATGCTTGTTTCAAACTACTTTACTTCCGTACTTGGAGCACCTGCCCTTAATATGGGTGTGTTTATAGGTATTATTTCTGGCTTTGTGGGTGGTATCGTATACAACAAATTCTATAATTTCCGA
The DNA here is from genome assembly GCA_045634285.1 of Oscillospiraceae bacterium. Lineage (GTDB taxonomy): Bacteria > Bacillota > Clostridia > Oscillospirales > Ruminococcaceae > Porcipelethomonas. The sequence goes on along the minus strand of JAZQZW010000024.1, from coordinate 13,588 downwards.
AAGCTTCCTGATGCACTATCATTCTTCAACGGCAAAAGATTTGTACCTCTTGTTGTAATTTTATGGTCGGTTATCGTGGCGCTTGTTCTTTGTGTGGTGTGGCCGCTTATTCAGTCGGGTATCAATTCATTCGGTATCTGGATTGCAAATTCTTCCGACACATCACCGATACTTGCACCGTTTATCTACGGTACACTTGAACGACTTCTTCTCCCATTCGGACTTCATCACATGCTGACAATTCCTATGAACTACACTTCATTCGGAGGAAGTTATGAAATCCTTACAGGTGCAAATGCCGGTACTGTTGTATTCGGACAGGATCCATTATGGCTTGCATGGATTACAGACCTTATAGGCTTTAAAAATGCAGGGGATATGACGTCTTATGAAAATCTGCTTGCAACAGTAACACCTGCACGTTTTAAAGTCGGACAGATGATTGGTGCAACTGGACTTCTTCTTGGTTTTGCCCTTGCAATGTACAAGCGTGTGGACAAGGACAAGAGAAAAAACTACCGTTCAATGTTTATTTCCACAAGCCTTGCAGTATTTTTGACAGGTGTTACAGAACCGATAGAATTCATGTTCATGTTCTGTGCAATTCCTCTTTATCTTGTATATGCCGTACTTCAGGGAATTGCCTTTGCTATTTCGGGCATATTTGATTTGCGACTTCATTCCTTCGGTAACCTTGAATTTGCAACAAGAATTCCAATGTCAATTAAGGCAGGGCTTACAGGAGATATTATAAACTTCATCATAGCTGTGCTTGTATTTTTTATTGTGGGTTATTTTGTTGCGTATCTTTTAATAGGGAAGTTTAAGTTTGCAACTCCGGGACGTCTTGGCAACTATACAAGCGGAAGTGTTGAGGAGGAAGCGGAAGAAGCTTCTGGTGGAAAGAATAATTCCTCAGCTGACAGTCAGCCAGAAAGAATTATTGTACTTCTTGGAGGACGTGAAAACATCGCTCTTGTTGATGCATGTATGACAAGACTAAGGGTAACGGTAAAAAATCCCGAGCTTGTTGCAGATGAAAAGGCATGGAAATCTGAGGGGGCATTGGGACTTGTGAAAAAAGGTACAGGCATACAGGCTGTTTACGGCCCGAAGGCTGATATTTTAAAATCGGATATAAACGATATATTATAAAACAAAAAACCACCCATTGGGTGGTTTTAGTTTATTTCAAGAATGGTCTGTATTTCATACGCTATAATACGTATGGTTTTTACAAGGTTTTTATAGAACTTGTATTTACTTTGTGAATATGCATTTTTTATGCATAATTGAGAGGGAGTTATACTGAATGTAAGATCTTCATTGAAAATCAGATGAAAAATAAAATTCTTATTTTTTATCAAAATAGATGAATGATGGTTTGCGTTGACACTCATATTATATTTTGAAGAAAGTTTGTTTTTTAGCTCTGTAAATATCATCTGCATATCTGTGATTGATACGGATTGAAATTTAATTTCCAATAGTTTTTCGATTTTCTGTTTGAGGATTATACGATGTAAGACAGCAAGTATAATAAAGAAAATAAAATTAATAAAGATAAGGTACGGATTAAAAAACATACATATTACAGAAATTATTAAAGAAACAAAGCAGACAAACCTTATTGGTGTCATTTCGTTTATAAAATAATGAGAATTTTTTAAAATGAATTTTTTGTTTATGAACATTCTGGATATACTGAACATCTGAAGCTCCCTTAGATTAAAACAATTAAGATTATCTAATATTATACAGTAATAGCAGCATGGTGTCAATGATATTTTTTGTTATATTTTATACAATAAAAATTTTAATTTATGTATCTATGAAATAACACATTAAAATTGATTTTAGCATTGAATAGGATTTTTAATGGGTAAGCATGAAAGTTTTTAAATAAATATCGGAGCATCTCAAGTAAATCGAATAAAATAACTGACATCTGAATCTTCTGCAAATAAGGGTTATAAAAAAATAATACTAAATAAAACTGATGACAGATGATTTGTACATAATTTATGTAAATTCTTATATTGAGTTATCGTTTATACAGCATTTGAGAAAATTTCAGACAAACACTTGAAAGCGTAAAATTTTGGTAGTATAATAGAAAAGTCGGCTTTTCGGAATTTACTAAAGCCGTATGACATAAAGTGAGGTAAAAAGATGGAAGAACAAATCAAAAAGAAAGACCAGAAGCTTAAACCAAAGCTTTTCTCGGTTATGAAGAACTATTCAAAGGGGCAGTTTGTAAAGGATCTGGTAGCAGGTGTAATTGTTGCGATTATTGCGCTGCCTTTATCAATTGCACTGGCACTCGCATCAGGTGTAGGCCCTGAAAAAGGTCTGTACACAGCAATTGTTGCAGGTTTTATCGTTTCATTTTTAGGCGGCAGCAGAGTGCAGATTGCAGGACCAACAGCAGCATTTGCAACTATCGTTGCAGGAATTGTTGCCACAGAAGGAATGGACGGACTTATTATTTCAACCGTAATGGCAGGTATAATTCTCATTCTTATGGGACTTTGCCGATTCGGTGCACTTATAAAATATATTCCGGGAACTATAACATCCGGATTTACTTTTGGTATTGCTGTGACAATACTTATAGGACAGGTTAAGGATTTTCTGGGGCTTACTTTTAAAGAATCTCCTGTTGAAACAGTTGACAAGGTTAAGGAAATTGCATTAAACATAGGTACAATCAATTTTGAAGCTTTGATAATAGGTTTAATAGCACTTGCAATACTTATTTTCTGGCCTAAAAAGCTGCAGAAAATTCCTGCATCGCTTATTGCTGTTCTTGTATGCTCGGCAATAGTTGAACTTACAGGAATGAAGGTTAATACAATCGTAGATCTTTATACAATTACTTCAGCACCTCCGACACCTACAATTCCTGATGTATCAATTGAAAGAATAAAGGCACTTATTCCAAACGCATTTACAATTGCTGTTCTGGCAGGTGTTGAATCACTTCTGTCATGCGTTGTTGCAGATGGTATGATTGGTTCAAAGCACCGTTCAAACATGGAGCTTGTGGCACAAGGCGCTGCAAATATAGGTTCTGCTTTTCTTGGTGGTATTCCTGCAACAGGTGCTATTGCAAGAACAGCCGCAAACGTTAAAAACGGAGGACGTACTCCGATAGCAGGTATGGTGCATGCTGTTGTACTTCTTGTGATACTTGTACTGCTTGTGCCTTTTGCATCACTTATTCCTATGCCTACGATTGCTGCAATTCTTTTTGTTGTGGCATACAACATGTGCGGCTGGAGAAATATAAGAAACACTTTCAAAACTGCTCCTAAGAGTGATATAATCGTACTTGTGACAACACTTGTGCTTACAGTGGTATTCGACCTTGTAGTTGCAATTGCTGTAGGACTTATTCTTGCAGCAGCACTTTTTATGAAAAGAATGGCAGAGGTTACAGAGGCTCATGCATGGGTTGAATATGATGACGAGGATACTGACCCTGACCATATTCTTCTCAAGAAAATTCCTCCTGCAACAAAGGTTTACGAAATCAACGGCCCTATGTTCTTTGCGGCAACCGAAAAGTTCAATTACATTTTTGATACAAAGAATACAAAGGTACTGTGTATCAGAATGAGAGATGTTCCGGCAATTGACGCTTCGGGTGTGGATACTCTCATGGATATCGTAAAGAGATGCAGAAAGAATAAAATTCAGGTTGTATTTTCACATGTAAACGAACAGCCTATGAATGTTATGAAAAAGGCAGGCTTTGTAGAGCTTGTAGGTGAGGACAATTTCTGCGACCATATCGATACGGCACTTAAAAGAGCAGAAGTGCTTGAAAATAAAATGGCATAAAATACTAAAGGTACATCGTCTGATGTACCTTTGTTTTTGTAAAATAAGAATTAAAATCGGAGCAAAGCGTGATAAGCTAGTTTAATCACATTTGCGACGATTGCAACCGTCGCAGGGAGTTTTGCTCCTCAGGATTTCAGTAGGAGATTTATTCTCCTGCTGAAAGTCTGAAATGTCTCCTGCCTAAGAGGCGAGGGGACATCTGCGACATGGTTATATTATAAATCAAGTTTTTTGGAAAACAGTGTCAAACATATTAAATTTTACCTGATTTATACAAAACCCTTGAAATTTACCACAATATATTATATAATGAGTATAACTTAATTTGAAAGGAACGTTTTTATGACAGATTTAAAAGGAAAATGGGCACTTGTAACAGGTGCAAGCAGAGGACTTGGCAGACTTGCGGCAGAGGTACTTGCTCAGCATGGCTGCAATCTTATTTTACAGAGCAGAAATACTGACGGTACTAAGGAAATTGCGGAGCAGTTCAAGGAAAAGTACGGTATTGATGTATGGTCGTTAGCGGCAGATTTGGAGAGCGAAGATTCCGTTAATGAAATGATGGAAGCTATCGACAAAAGCGGAAATATCCCTGATGTAATACTCAACAATGCAGGTGTGCAGATTGCCTATCGTGACAAGATTTACGATACCCCTGTTTCAGACTACATCACAAGCTTTAAGGTAAACACAATTGCCCCTATGATGATTTGCTACCACTATATTCCTAAGATGATTGAAAAGGGCTTTGGCAGAGTTGTAAATACTACAAGCGGTATTGCCCTTGAGCCAGAACAGGGCGGATATTCAGCATCAAAGGCGGCACTTGACAAGGTAACAATTGACCTGGGAAAAAATCTTGAAGGCACAGATGTAATCATAAGTCTTGCAGACCCTGGCTGGTGCAGAACAGATTTAGGCGGTCCAAACGCTCCTAATTCTCCTGAAAGTGCTCTGCCGGGAATCATAATCGGTGCATTTGTTAACGACAAACGTTCGGGCAGACTTTTCTGTTCACCGAATTATCATGGCATGACACTTGAACAGGCTGTTGAAGCAGAGGAGAAAAAAGAAGGCTCAGTTTACAGCAGATAAAACATTTTCAGAGGTACAGATGAAACACGAAGCAATTAAGTTCAACACAAAAAAGCAGCTTTCACTTTCGCTTAAAAGACTGCTTGAAAAAAAATCATTTTCCAAAATCACAATCAGCGAGCTTGCAAGCGAATGTGGTCTTAACAGAAAAACATTTTATTATCATTTTGCAGATATACAACAGCTTCTTGAATGGACACTCAGGCAGGAGGCTATGGAAATTTCCACCGACTACGGCAGGTTGAATAACTTTACCGACGCTGTAAATTTTACGGTTGACTATATCTATGACAACATGCAGTTTTTGAAGAATGCATACAACACAGTCGGAAAAACGGAGCTTACAAAACTGTTTTACGATCATTTCTGTGAAATGATAAAAATGTCCGTCAGCATGCACGAAAAAGAACATAGCATAACTGTTTCAGAACATTTCAGCGGTTTTTTGTGCCATTTTTACGGCCAGGCACTTATCGGACTGGTGCTTGAAGTTCTTCATTCAGAAACATTTACGGACAAAAAAACAATCTCGGATTATATTCTGCTTACCCTCTCGGTTTCAATTCCTGAGGTGTTAAAGGCAGCAGACAACAGGGATATGTAGTATGAAAAAGATGATTCTGAGAATGCCGTCATATTACAGGGATTTTAAATGCACTGCCGACAAATGTTCGGACAGCTGCTGTATAGGCTGGGAAATTGATATTGACAGCAAAACATATGATTACTATAAAAGTATTGGCGGTGAATTCGGAAACAGGCTTTATGAAAATATTGCCGAAACTTCCGTACCGCATTTTAAGCTTTTGAAAGATGAACGCTGTCCGTTTCTAAATGACCGCAACCTGTGTGAAATCTTTATAAATTTAGGTGAGGATAAGCTCTGTGAAATATGTACGGAGCATCCTCGCTTTTTTGAGTGGTATGACGGTATAAAGGAAGGCGGAATAGGGCTTTGCTGTGAGGCAGCCGCAGAGCTTATTGTCACACAGTCAGAGCCGTTTTCATACTATGATACTGTGATCGGATATGACAGTTGCGACGATTATGATGAAGATTTTTACGACTATCTTTTTAAAATGCGTGATATGATAATTTCACATCTTCAGAATGATAAAATACCTTTTGTACAGCGACTAAATAATATACTTTATTTTGCGTATAATATGCAGTGTGAGTATGATAATTTCAGCTTTGATTTCCTGCCCTTTGAACAAGCGGAATTTTCTGACGAAAAGGCAGATTTAAAGGAAATACTCAGGGCATTTTCTTCTCTTGAAATGCTGGGGAAAGAAAATCTTTTTGAAAAGGCTCTGGATATTTTTTCAGAAAACAGCTTTTTTGAAATATTTTCGGACAAAAACACCGAAAAAGCATTTGAAAATATTGCCGTATATTTTGTATGGAGACATTTTTTAAAGTCTGTATATGAAGACGAATTTTACTCAAAAATTGCTTTTTCTGTTCTCAGCACCCTTTTAATCGCTGTTTTGTGCGTGGGTGAAAATCAGGTGTTTTTGACCGACGAACTTATCGTAAAATCAGTTTACTATTCCAAAGAGATAGAGTACAGCGAATGTAACCTTGGCAAAATTTTCGACAATTTTTACGAAAATGACGCTTTTTCCATATCCAAAATAAGCTCACTTTTCAAAATTTTCAGCAATTTCTAAAACTTTATTGCAAATTTTTCGGAAAAATGCTATACTTAATAACTGAAGTGACATGGTAAAAATCCATGAGTACCACACTAAAAAACGGGAGAGTATCAGATAATGAAATTAACAGAAATGAACAAGACAGAACTTACTGAAATGAAAAAGCAGTGGGAAAACGAATACAACGGCTTTAAGGCTCAGGGTCTTGCACTCAACATGGCAAGAGGCAAGCCGGCACCTGAACAGCTTGACATCAGTATGGATATGCTTGATGTTTTAAACAGCAAGAGCAGTCTTATTGGCTGCACAGGTGAGGATTACAGAAACTATGGTATCACAGAGGGTATTCCTGAAGCCAAGGAGCTTTTCTCAAAGATGATTGGCGTGAACACAGATGAAATTGTTATCTGTGGCAACGCAAGTCTTAACATCATGTATGACGTTATTTCAACTGCGTTTTTAAAGGGTATTCTCGGCGGTACTCCATGGCATAAGCTTGATAAGGTTAAATTCCTTTGTCCTGTTCCGGGGTATGACAGACATTTTGCAATCTGTGAAAACTTCGGTATTGAAATGATTAATATTCCTACAAGCGAATCAGGTCCTGATATGGATATGGTTGAAAAGCTTGTTGCAGAAGATGACAGCATCAAGGGTATCTGGTGCGTTCCACAGTATTCAAACCCTACAGGCTATGTTTACAGCGATGAAACTGTTAAGCGTTTTGCTGCATTAAAGCCTAAGGCAAAGGATTTCAGAATTTTCTGGGATAACGCTTATTGTATCCACCACCTTGTCGACAACCCAAAGATGATTTTAAACATTCTTGACGAATGTAAGAAGGCTGGTAATGAAGATATGGTTTACATCTTCGGCTCAACTTCAAAGATTACATTTGCAGGTGCTGGTGTTGCTGTATTCGGTTCAAGCAAGAACAATATCGCTTCAATCATGAAGGTTATGGGTATCAGAACAATCGGTTATGATAAGATTAATCAGCTCAGACACGTTGAATACTTCAAGAATTTTGAAGGTCTTTTAAATCACATGAACAAGCACAAGGACGTTATTCTTCCAAAGTTCAACGTTGTTACAGATATGCTTGAAAAGGAAATTGCACCACTTGGTATCGGCAGCTGGACTAACCCACAGGGTGGTTACTTCGTATCATTCGATTCACTCCCTGGCTGTGCAAAGAGAATTGTTGCTCTCTGTAAGGAAGCAGGTGTTACACTTACAGGTGCAGGTGCTGCATTCCCATACGGCAAGGACCCTGAAGACAAGAACATCAGAATTGCTCCGACATATCCTACAATTGATGAGCTTCAGACAGCTATGGAAATCTTCTGCCTTGCAGTTAAGATTGCTTCGGCTGAACAGCTTGAAAAATAATTGAATATAATGCGGCAGGAATTTTCCTGCCGTTTTGTTTTGCAGTATTGACAAAATATTTATATGTGTTATAATAAAAATTGATAGGATAACTAAAGAAAAGGAGGTTTATTATGAAAAAAATAAAATCATTTATGTTGTCGTTGCTTGTTGCAGCGTCCGCAATACCGTTTTCAGCAGGTAATATCACAGCTTCAGCTATAGATACTCCGTTTGATATTCTGTCGGATAATCTTCTTGACAGAACTGTTGACTATACACTATGGGACAACTTTATCAGATATGATTTGTGCATTACGGATTATGACGCTTTAACAGATGAACAAAAGGAACTTTGTGAGTTTATTTTTAAGACAGAACGTGCAGCTGTCTATACTATCCGCTGTGAAAGAGCGAGAAAAATTGTAGCGGGAGAAGATGTGGGCGAAAGAGTTTCACTTGATGACCTTTTCGGTGCATATGGTATATGGAACAAGTATGCTTACGGAAAAGTTGGTAATTTCAACTACATTCATTGCATTCCTGATATAGTTGCTACTGACGGTTCTAACATCTACAATGAATACTGGTTTGATGATGAGGGAAAGTATGGTGTTCGCTTTAAAGGTGAAAACTATGCCATGTATGAAGACTGGCAGTATTTTTTACTTTGCGGCGATTATACCGAAGATGATTTTGTTGAAATATGGTGCAGGTAAAATGATATAAATGACCTGAGGTATGAGGATTTTTATCGTATAGGTATAACCAATCTGCCGGATATTGAATATAATTACAACGATGAAACAGGTTTTTATGAGCATGATTACTCAGAATATATTGAACATGACGGAAACTATTATTACATAAAGAACGATAATACTGCCGTTCTTATCGGAAGTGATATGCAGAAAATACAATTGACTGAGGATGTTGCTCCGTATGAACAGCCGGTTGAAATTCCAGCTCAGGTAAATGGTTGTGATGTAGTTGCAATAGCAGCAAGTGCGTTTTCACATTCTCCGATGAAGGAAATAATTCTTCCTGACACAATAAAATTTATAGAAGCAAATGCATTCTATAATTGCATATATCTCGAAAAAATCAATTTTCCGGAAGGTCTTGAATTTATAGGACCTATGGCGTTTGACAGTACTGTTAACATTTCGGATATATATATAGATTGTCCGGATTTATATATATCACCGTATGCATTTGATGACTCAGAAAATCTGGAAAAGGCATACATAAATGCAAAAATAATTGGCGAAAATGCATTCCGCACATGTGAAAATCTTAAACAGCTTGAATTTGGAAAAGATGTTGAAAGAATTGAAGCAAATGCATTTCACAACTGTTCGTCAATAGAAAATCTTGTCATTCCATCGAATGTCAGAATAATAGGTGCAGGAGCGTTTTCGGGAGATACAAAATATGGCAGAAGTGGCGTTAAATCTGTTACAATTTCTGCTGAAACTGAAATTATAGGTGCTTATGCGGAAGCTCTTGGTTCGCCGAACACAAGCGGTATTCCTGTTGACCCTGTTGACCCTCTTACAGAAGAACCTGTATGTGTATTTGATTCGGATTGTATAGTTTATGGCTATGAAGATACGGAAGCTGAAAGATATGCAAAAGAGTTCCAACTTAATTTCAGCGCTTTGCAAAAATCTGTTATTACAAAAGCTGATGCAGACGGTGACGGGGATGTAACAGTTTCTGATATTTTGAAAATTCAGAAATCTCTTATAAATCCGAAGATGTCATCTGTTCTTTATGATGTAAACGGTGACGGAAAGTTTAATGTATTTGACCTTATAATCGCAAAGAGAAATGTTTTGAATAGTTGATATAAAAGAACGCTTTGTTTTCAAAGCGTTCTTTTAATATTATGTATGCACGTTTTGAACAAAAAATATTAAAATAATGCTGTTTCTATTGAAAAATTGGAAAAGATATAGTATAATTATAGTAGCGTAATATACTCGAAAATATTATTATAATCTTAAATTATAAGCCATACTATATTTGTAGTATGGCAGAACGGAGAAACTTATGGCAGATAATTTTAAAGTATCACTCAAGAAAATTATTGATGAATTCAAGCTTGAAAGTATTTTTTTACCAAAGGAAGCAGAAGAAATTTTTATCACAGAAAATGACGTAACACGTCCCGGACTTCAGCTTATGGGATTTTATGAATATTTCAATCCTGAAAGCATTCAGATTATCGGTAAAATGGAATTTGCATACCTCTCTACAATTGACGAGGCTATGAGACGTGAACGTCTTGAAAAGCTTTTTACACAGAAAATCTCAGCACTTATTATTACAAGAGAGCTGCCTTACTTTGCTGAAATGCTTGAATTTGCAAAGCAGTATGAAGTACCGCTGCTCAGAAGTAAGGAAAGTACATCAAACCTTATGTCAGGTCTTATTGCCTTCTTAAATCTTAATCTTGCACCAAGAATTACACGTCATGGCGTACTTATTGAAATTTATGGTGAAGGTGTGTTTATCACAGGCGAAAGCGGTGTAGGTAAGAGTGAAACTGCTATTGAGCTTGTAAAGAGAGGACACAGACTTGTTGCCGATGACGCTGTTGAAATCAGAAAGGTTTCAAACATAAGCCTTGTGGGAAGTTCACCTGACAACATCAGACACTTCCTTGAACTTCGTGGTATCGGTATTATCAATGCAAGACGTCTTTTCGGTATGGGTGCTGTAAAGCTTACTGAAAAAATAGACCTTATTATTGAAATGGAACTGTGGAATCCTGAAAAGATTTATGACAGAATGGGTGTTGACAGTCAGTACACATCAATTCTGGGTGTTAAGGTTCCGTCACTTACTATTCCTGTAAAGCCTGGTAGAAACCTTGCGGTTATCATGGAAGTTGCGGCTATGAACAACAGACAGAAGAAGATGGGATACAATGCTGCTCAGGAACTTCTTGACAAGCTTGGAATAGATATGGAAGGTGTGGAAACAGTTAAAAATTATGAAAACTTCTAATCTTTTTATTGAAGCGGATTTGCATTGTCATTCCCTTGCATCATCTCATGCATATTCAACAGTAATGGAAATGGCATCTGAGGCTGCAAAGGCAGGACTTAAAGCGTTTGCTTTGACGGACCATGCCATGGCTATGCCTGATTCACCTCACGTATGGCATTTTCACAATCTTCCTGTTATTCCGCAGAAGATTGACGGAGTGACCATACTTCGTGGTGTTGAGGCAAACATCAAAAACTTTGATGGCGAAATTGATATGGTAGGCAGCGACCTTAAGGGTATTCAATGGGTTGTTGCGTCATGTCATCTTCCTGTTATAAAGCCGGGTTCGGTGGAAGAAAATACAAACGCATATATAAATGCGATAAAGAATAATCCGGCAATTGATGTTATCGGTCATTGTACAGCATCACGCTATCCTGTTGATTTTGAAAAGATTGCAAAAACATGCAGGGAATACAATGTATTTGTGGAGCTTAATGAAAGCTCTGCACAGTTTAAAAGAAGTACGGCTGAAAACTGTATTGAAATGCTTAATGCCTGCAAGAAATATCAGACTCCGATTGTTGTGAATACAGACTGTCATTATGCGGGAATTATCGGAAGAACTGATCTTTCACAGGTGCTTCTTGAAGCGGCTGATTTTCCGAACGGTCTGATTTTCAACAGAGATGTCAGGTTTATTCTGGAATACGTTTCAAAAAAGCATAATATAATTTTCAGTGAAGATTGATTGCGGGGTGACTTGATATGCCATATACAGATAAGCTTTCTGAAATTTGCGATAAGCTTGGATGTGAATATAAATTAAATGAACCGCTTAGCAGGCATACTACTTTTAAAATTGGCGGAAATGCCAAAGTACTTGTTGAAATAAATTCTGAAAATGCACTTGCTGAAATTGTCAGATTTTTAAGAGAAAACAAAATAAGATTTTTTATACTCGGTAAGGGAAGTAACATTTTAGCTGATGATGACGGTTTTGATGGTGTTATTCTGAAAATTTCAAGCAAGTTTTCAAGTGTTGCGGTTACTGACGATACAATTACATGTACAGCAGGAACACCGCTCAGCGAACTTTGTATCAAAGCACTTGATAATTCACTTTCAGGACTTGAATTTGCCTATGGTATTCCGGGTACGGCAGGCGGTGCGTTATACATGAACGCAGGTGCCTATGGCGGCGAAATGAAAGATGTTATTGTGTCTGCACGTTATCTTGACGTAAACGGAAATGTTGTTTTAATTGATGCAGAGGATATGAATTTGTCCTACAGACACAGCATTTTCAGCGAAAATACAGATAATATAATTATAGATATGACTATTAAGCTTGCAAAGGGTGATAAGACAGAAATCAAAGCGAAAATGGATGAGCTTTTGCAAAAGCGTAAGGACAAACAACCGCTTGATTTTCCGAGTGCAGGAAGTACTTTCAAGCGTCCTGAGAGAAGCTATGCTTCACTTCTGGTTGACCAGTGCGGTCTTAAAGGAATGTCCGTAGGCGGTGCGCAGGTGAGCGAAAAGCACAGCGGATTTGTAATAAATACAGGCGGTGCAACCTTTGCGGATGTTAAAGCGCTTACAGATAAAGTAAAAGAAATTGTACAGGAAAAAACAGGCTATATACTTGAGCTTGAACCGATTGTATTAAAATAAAAGGGGATGAGACTATGCAATTTATTATAGTTACAGGTATGTCGGGTTCGGGAAAATCAAGCGCTATGAATGTACTTGAGGATATCGGATTTTATTGTATAGACAATATTCCGCCGCAGCTTCTTACCAAATTTGCGGATATCTGCACTCACTCGGAGGGGAAACTTGAAAGAGTTGCAGTTGCGGTTGATATAAGGTCGGGGGATCTTTTCGGCGAAATTGTTGACCGCTGGAGAATGCTTAAAGAAAGAGGCGACATTGAGGTCAAGATTTTGTATCTTGAAGCAAATGATGAAGTTATCATAAAACGTTACAAGGAAACAAGAAGAAAGCATCCTCTTGATGAAAAATTCAGCGGTTGTTTACACAAAGGAATTACTTTTGAAAGAGAACAGCTCAGTCCTTTACGAGAGGCGGCTGATTATTATGTGGATTCATCCTACCTTTCAGCATCTCAGCTTAAAAAGGAAGTTAAGTCAATGTTCCTTGAAAAAAGCTCCGATTCAATGCTTATCAAGACAATGTCATTCGGCTTTAAGTATGGTGTTTCAACCGAAGCAGACCTTGTGTTTGATGTGAGATGTCTTCCGAATCCTTATTACATTAAGGATTTGCGTCCGAAAACAGGCTGTGATTCAAGTGTAAGAGAGTATGTAATGGGCTTTGAACAGTCACAGAAGCTTTTTGAAAAAATCAAGGATTTACTGGACTTTTTAATTCCTTTATATGTACAGGAGGGTAAGAGCCAGCTTGTAATTGCCTTTGGCTGTACAGGCGGAAAGCACAGATCCATCACCTTTACAGAGCTTGTTACCGATTATCTCAGCAGTAAGGGACTGCGTGTGCAGAAAAATCACAGGGATATAAAGAAGGATGTTGATTCCTACAAAACCTGACAGGAGGTGCTGTCATGGCATCTTTTTCAAATGAAGTAAAAA
>JAZQZW010000023.1:0-3829 GCA_045634285.1 Oscillospiraceae bacterium | reverse complement strand
AATAACCGCCTTCTTACAGCCGTTTCTGACAATGTCCTTTGTAACTCTCTGTCCCAGAACGGCATTTATTCCATTTATAAGAATTGACTTACCTGCACCTGTTTCACCTGTGAAAACATTAAAGGTTTCAGAAAAAGGAATAACCGCTTTTTCAATTACAGCTAAATTTTCGATGTAAAGTTCTTTAAGCATAACTTACCCCCAGATCATTTCCTTGAATTTTCCCACAAGCATTCTTGCATCATTTTCAGTTCTCATAAGTACAAATATTGTATCATCACCTGCAATAGTACCCACAATGTTTTTGTATTCCATTGAATCAAGTGCGGCACATGCAGCCTGTGCCATTCCGTTATGGCACTTTAAAACAACCGTATTTATCGCATAATCAACACTTGTCACCGCATCTACAAAAAAGCTTTGCTTTGTATTGTTTTCCTCGGGTACTTCATATCGGTAAACACCGTTATTGCCTGCTTTTTTTATAAGGCGAAGCTCCTTTATATCACGTGAAACTGTCGCCTGTGTTACCTTAAAGCCGTATTCAAGCAAAAGAGACTGAAGCATTTCCTGTGTTTCAACATCGTGAAGCTTTATTATGTCAAGAATCTTGTACTGTCTTTTGTTTTTCATTGTTTTAAGGTACTCCTTTTTTTGTTTATTTTATCGGGTGCATAAGCTTTCGGTTAAGCGAATTGTAAAAAGTATTTTTCTTTATATCAATAATCTTTATTTTATGTTCAGATGATGTTACAGTTAGTTTTGAACCAAAGCTTAGTTTCACTGGTTCACAGCCGTCAACACTTACATACATCTGCGGATTTCTCTCTGAGTTATTTTCAAATGTAATTTTTCTTTCGGGAGAAAAAATCATAGGTCTTGCAAAAAGTGAATGCGGACATATAAGTGCCATTTCAATACAACTCATATCTGGCTCAATGATAGGTCCGCCTGCTGAAAGTGAATATGCAGTTGAGCCTGTAGGTGTGCTGAAAACAGCCCCGTCTGCACGATATGAACCGATAATTCTTCCGTCTGTAGAAATGTCAAATTCACATATACTTGCATAAACGGTGGAAACAGAAATATCGTTTAAAGCTTCAAAGGTATGTACACCATTATCATCACAAATTTCAGCTTTGAGCATCATTCTTTCGCTTACAGTATAATTACCGTTCTTAAGCACCGATATTTCATCAAGCTGGTCATATTCAAGAGCAGACATAAATCCAAGCCTGCCTGTATTTATTCCCAGAAGCTTTGTATCAAAGCTGATAATATGCTTTGCACATTTCAGAATTGTGCCGTCACCGCCGATAGCAATTGCAAAATCTGCTTCCTTTGCAATTTCATCAAATATGCCGTATTTCACAAAAAGCTTGTCTGCAAACTCGGCTTTAAAGCTTATGTCTGTGTAAACCTCAATTTCATTCTGACACAGAATATCACAAAGCTTTCTTGCACATTCAAGGGCATTGTCCTTCTGAAAGTTCGGAAATATTACAGCCTTCATGCTTTTCCTCCGTTTTTGAAGCTTGAAAAAGCTTCGCCTACAAGTTTTTTTATATCTGCCGTGAACACACCGCTTCCCTTTTTCATAAGAAGCAGATATTCAATATTGCCGCTTCCGCCTGTCACAGGTGAAAAATCGGCATCTGTAACCTCAAAGCCTGTCTGAAATGCAAAGCCGATAATATCAGTCAGAACATTTTCATGCACCTTGAGAGATTTTACAATACCGTTTTTCCCGATATTGCTTTTACCTGCTTCAAACTGAGGCTTTACAAGTACCGCAATACTGCCGCTGTCTTCAAGAAGTTCAAACGCCTTCGGCAGAATAAGCTTTAAGGATATAAACGATACATCTACCGATATAAAATCTATCTGTCTTTCAAAACCTTCCTTTGAAACATTACGGATATCGGTTTTTTCCATGTTGCAGACACGTTTATCCTCGCAAAGCTTCTGTGCAAGCTGACCGCTGCCCACATCTACAGCGTAAACATAGTCAGCACCTCTCTGAAGCATGCAGTCTGTAAAGCCGCCTGTTGACGCACCTATATCCATGCATGTTTTTCCTTCAAAGCTCAGATTATGCTTATCCGCAATTTTTTCAAGCTTTAAGCCGCCGCGACCGACAAATCCCATAATGTCATCTGAAACCGAAATCTCATCATTTTCGGATATATCAGCTGACGGCTTTGGACAGACTTTTCCGTTTACTGATACCTTGCCGTCAATTATTGCTTCCTTTGCTTTCTGACGGCTCTGAAAAAGCTGTCTGTTTACAAGTTCAATATCAATTCTCATCTGTCTGCTCCGCAATTTTCCTTACAAATTCAAACATTGATGTACTGTCAAGCCCAAGCTTTTCAAGAATGCTTGCGACAGATGCCTGCTTTACATAGTCTGTTATGCCCTTTGTATAATACTTACCTTTATAATCGCTTTCTGCCAGCATGTATCCGAAATGTTCAGCCACACCGCCTGTCAGGAAGCCTTCTTCCCAGAATATTATATGCCTGTACTTTGAAGTTTTCTCAAATACAGTATTATCAAGCGGAATAATTTTCGTAAGCTTTAACATATCACATTTTATTCCATGATTGTTAAGCAGATTTGAAGCTCTGTACATTTCATCATAAATTCTGCCATAGGTTACAAGCAGAATTTCAGAATCTTCATTTTCTGTAAAATCATAATTTGTGTTAAGACGCAGCTTACTGAATGTCGTATTATCCTTACCTCTCGGATATCTTACGCATGCAAGTCCGTCGCAATCATAAATTGCCGATTTCATGCACATTTTAAGTTCTTCATAGCATGAAGGCGAATATACAACAGTATTCGGAACAGGCATTAAAAGTGTAACATCAAACACACCATGATGTGTTTCACCGTCTTCACCGACAACACCTGCTCTGTCAATCCCAAGAACAACATGATTTTTACCGATTGAAACATCATGTATAAGCTGGTCAACAGCTCTCTGCAGAAATGTTGAATAAACTGCGAATACAGGTATTTTACCCATAGCTGCAAGCCCTGCTGAAAATGTTACGGCATGCTGTTCTGCAATGCCAACATCAAAAAATCTGTTCTTAAACTCACTTGCAAAATACTGAAGCCCTGTACCAAACTTCATAGCAGCAGTTATTGCACAGATATTATCATCTTCTGCCCCAAGTCTTGCTAGCTCTCTGCCAAAGCATGTGGAATAGCAGTCGTCAGAAGAAACCTCAGGATTGCCTGTCATAATATCAAATTTGGAGATACCATGAAATTCACTTGGATTTTTTTCCGCAGGTTCATAACCCTTGCCCTTTATTGTATTTACATGAACAACAACAGGTCTGTGATAGCTCTTGGCAGTTTCAAGCACTTCCTCAAGCTCGGCAAGGTTGTGTCCGTCAGCAGGTCCTAAATAAATAAATCCTAAATCTTCAAAAATTGTGGTATTGTAATTTTTTCTGTAAACCTTACTTTTTACAGAATCCTTTGAATCCTTTAAAATCTTTGCAACAGGCTTTCCGACAACAGGTGTTTTAACAAGCACCTTTTCAACCGCCTGCTTGGTTTTCAGATATTTACGTGTATTTCTGACACTTATAAGATATCTTGCAAGTGAGCCCACATTTTTTGAAATAGACATATCATTATGATTTACAATAACTATAAGATTTGTATTTGTCTTTCCGGCATTGTTAAGTGCCTCATAAATCTCACCGCCGGTAAGTGCACCGTCACCTGTTACGGCAACTGCATAATTGTCACTTCCGCTGAGCTTCATAGCCTGTGCCATACCAAATGCAGCAGAAATTGAAACGCT
>JAZQZW010000022.1:0-13010 GCA_045634285.1 Oscillospiraceae bacterium | reverse complement strand
TCCTGTCTGTGCGGCATGTGGACTTCATGTACCAAAAATGTCAGGCAGAGGTCTTGGCTTTACTGGCGGTACAATAGATAAGCTTGAAAGTATTGACGGATTTAAGGTGAATGTGAAATTCTCGGACTATATTGATATCATAAATAAAAACGGTGCGGCAATTATTGCACAAAGTGGGCATCTTGTGCCTGCCGATAAAAAGCTGTATGCACTTCGTGACGTTACAGGTACTGTTGACAGTATTCCGCTTATTTGTTCAAGTATAATGAGTAAAAAGCTTGCAACGGGTGCAGATTGTATTCTGCTTGATGTAAAGACAGGCAGCGGAGCGTTTATGAAAAATCCGGAAGATGCAAAAAAACTTGCAGAGCTTATGGTCAAGGTAGGAAAAAGCTGTAATAAGAAATGCAGAGCTGTAATTACCGATATGAATGAGCCTCTCGGAAATGCTGTGGGCAATTCACTTGAGGTTATTGAAGCCTGTGAAATTCTTGCTGGAAAGCAAAAGGACAGACTTTACGACCTTTGTATGATACTTGCGGCAAACATGCTTGAGCTTGGTGGTTTTGGTGACTATGAAAGTTGTCTTGCTATAGCAAAGGAAAAGATTGATAACGGACAGGCGCTTGAAAAACTTGCTGGCATGATTGAAGCTCAGGGTGGAAACAGAAATGCCGTTTACGACTATTCACTATTTGCACAGCCTGAGTATAAGTATGAGGTTACGGCAGACTGTGACGGATATGTACTGTCTGTAAACAGCGAAGAAATCGGCATGGCGGCACTTATGACTGGTGCAGGCAGAAAGTCGAAGGAAGATAAAATCGACTTTACAGCAGGAATTATTTTAAACAAGCATGTGGGTGATATGGTGCATAAGGGTGAAGTTCTTATGACTCTTTATTCTTCTACTGTTGCAGATATGAAGCAAGCGGCTGAGAGAGCATACAATTCAGTTGAAATTCAAACGGAAAAGGTTGAGGCAGGGAATGTACTGCTTGATACTGTAAGATGATTTTCACATAAATTACATTGACTTTTTGTACAATGCGTAGTAAAATATAAATAAGAGGAAATCTCTTGTAAAACGAATACAGATATGGAGGACAATAACTATGGGTTTCTTTGATAAGGTTAAGGATTTTGCAAACGATGCGGCAAATACACTTAATGATGCGGCTAAGGACGTTTCAGCAGGAGCTAAGGAATTTTCAGATAAATCAAAGCTTAAAAGAGCAATAAAAAATGAAGAAGCGAAAATCAATAATGTTTATAAAACAATCGGTGAAAAGTTTTATAAGGCAAATGCTGCTGCACCTGCAGGCTATGAGCAGGAATATGACAGCATAAAGACAGCAGAGGCAGAAATGGCAAAATATCAGGCAGAGCTTGATAAGATTGAATCGGCTACAAAATGTCCGGGATGTGGTGCAAAAATAAATGCAGGACAGAAATTCTGTCAGGGATGCGGCAAAAATCTTGAATAATAAGAAAAGAGGAACAATGAAATACATTGTTCCTTTTTGTTCAATTAACCAAATTTGATATTGATTATAGTTGACAGGTTGTAATAAATTCATTATAATAAGAAATATAAATCATAATAAAATTTATAAGGAGCATATATTATGAAGATGCAAACTAAAAAGGCTGTATTTATGCCAGGATATCCTTCTATAAATAATGCGCAGCTCTTGAAAGATTGCGGACTTATTCCGTATTTTTTACATAAGAATTATGGTATGAATTCAATTATGCTTACAAAGAAAGCAGATAATTATACATATATTGATACTTATGCAAAAGGACTAAAAATTGAATTTCTTGAAACAGGTTCAGTAGAAGAAAAAATACAATATCTTCAAATTAATGCTGAAACTATAGATTTACTTATTCTTTTTGGTGGTTACGATACATATATGTATATAGCACCATTATATAAGAAACTTAATCCTGATGGCAAAATTTATCTGGCATTGGATGCGAACTCGGGTTGGATGGATAGAATTGATTTTAAGCGTCCGCTTTATATGGATTTTATGGATAGCTGTGATGTTATTGCAACATCATGCCGTGCTATGCAAAGGCATCTGAATGAAAAGTGGCCCTGGAAAATAGAATATATATCTAATGGATATATTGATTATACGGGAAATAATGAAATACCTGATATTTCTCAGAAAGAAAATACTATTTTGACAGTTGGCAGAAATGGAACACAGCAAAAGCGAACAGATATTTTACTCGAGAGTTTTGCAGCAATACATAACAAAATACCAGGTTGGAAATTAAAAATAATCGGAAGTGTTGCACCTGAGTTTAATTCGTACATTGAAGAATATTTTATAAGATATCCGGAACTTAAAGAAAAAGTTATTTTTACAGGGGTTATTTCTGATAAATTGGAATTATTTCAGGAATACAGAAAATCAAAAATATTTGCTTTGCCGTCTGATTGGGAAGGCGCCCCAAATGTTATTTCTGAAGCATTATACAATGGAAATGCAGTTGCAATTACCGATATTGATGCATATGAAGATGCTATTGATGATGGGAAATGCGGCGTTTGGGCGAAAAAAGGAGATTCAGTAGATTTTGCTTTGAAATTAATGGATCTGTGTAACAACCAAAACCTTGACGAAATGTGTTTGCATGCATATAATTATGCAAAAAGAAATTTTGATATGAGTAAAAATGTAGATAGAATATATGAAATGCTTTATGGAGGTGAAATATGAGCGATATAATTATGGAAGGGTCGGATATTATTTTTGTTGATTATTATTCGGATCGAAAGAAAATAATAAATATTGGTAATTGTTTATATAATAAGAGCAGTATTCCGTTTCACCTTATAGACAATAAAGGTATGGTGAATACTTTAAATGAATATGTCTTTTGTGGAAAATGCATGAATGTTTTAAATAAGGGTTTTGATATTTACAAATACTCTGAAAAATGTGATCTTGACTATATTAGCCTTGTGATCTATCTGACAGCAGCTCATCTTACCCATATTACTCATCCTGCAAAAATAGCAATGTTTAATTGTGATTCACCTTTGATATATAATATTTTGTCAATTACAGGTATATATAATTCCGATTCACAGGCAGTTATTATTGAAAATGAAATTTCAGATAATGGTGATAATAGCTACCTTGAGGCAATTTCTATGGCAGAAACACCACCTGATATTTCACTTTGTGTTTCAGATTATAACAATACAAATTTACAAAGTGACGTATTTGATACTGTTATTGTTAACGGCAGTATTTTAACCGAAAATATTGAAGCAAAAATTGATGAGGCAGAAAGAATTTTTAAAAATTCAGGAATCATGCTGTATATTCTTGAAAATCAGCCGGATGTTGAAATACTGTTAAATCAGAAATTTCCTGACTACGAAGAATATATAGTTTCTGAAACAATGAAAATACTGAAAATCAATTCAAAGTCTGATATAAAGAAAGAACCGTCATTAAAAGAAAAATACTCTTTCCTTCAATTTATTGATGATATTTTTTCTGTTGATTTTATAAGAAAAACAGTAAAAAAATCGAAGCTGATATAGAAAATGCAATTGAAAATTTCAAAACAAATGATAAGCTTTTTCTTATAGAATTAAAAGCAGATCTTATTTCGTACATGCTTTTTGATGAGGAAAGGGAGTTTTATTCGGAAAAAATCAAAAACAGCATAATAACATGTAAAATTAAACAAAGTTCTTGACATGACCTATATAATATAATTAGGTTAAAGAAGGCCGATTTTATCAGAAACGTTTTACAAAAAAGGAGTCGATTACAATGAAAAAGGTATTAAAAAGAGTTATTAGCTGTCTGTCAATAGCTGCTTTGTCTGTAAGTGTATTAAATAGCGTGGTAAATGCATCAGGCAGACAATTTTCAACAATAATTCTTGATAATTACACTTTGCTTGATGATAAGGGGAACTTTTCGGATATGACCTCTCTTAAATCAGCTGAGCAGTACAGACTATACAAAGGAACAACAGCCAATACAAATAATTCATACGTATTTTTTGCACATCCTGACTACAGTCGATTTGGATTTACAGTCAATGACAAACTGAATTACGAAGAAATCAGCAATAACATTGACAATATAATCAAAGAATATTATCCGAATAATACTGAAAGCGACAGTACTGCACCAAAAATAGAAATCAACAGTTATGAGGATACAACAGTATATACAATCGGCTATACTGATGATAAGGCTTTAATGGAAAATAAGGATAATATTGCGGCAATCAGGAAAGAGCTTGAAGCGGAAAACCTTATTACATATTTCTATGAAGCGGGAGATATTTATCTGGCAGAATTTTCTGAAAGCTTTGATAATTTCAGCTATAAATCAATATCCAATGAGCAAATGCAGTCAGATAAGGAAGTTGTGTCTGAATACATTGAAAAAAATGAAATTGATTGTTCTGTAGTTCTTAATGGTGTAAATACATTTGCAGTTGTACCGTCAGCTGACATGACTTTTAATGAGTATTTTAACATTGTAATTGATATTTGTGAAGAGTTGAATATCTCGCCATCAATTGCAACTATAGAAACAGGTTACAGGACTATGTTTGACATTCATATTGGCGATGCAAACAGTGACAGTAAGTTAAATGTACGTGACTGTGCGTTTATAGCTTCTGCTCTTGCACAGGGAAGAAATGACGAACTGAAGGATAATGCCGATTTTAACGGTGACGGAAATGTCAATGTAAGAGATGCGGCGGCCATTGCGAAAAATTTGTCTGAAAAATAAGTTTAAAGCAGCTCCGAAAGGGGTTGCTTTTGTGCATTAAGCATAAATTATAAAGTTGAAATTGTACAATCATACAAATTTAAAAAAGTTTTCGAAAATCAGGCTGTTTTTGGCTTTTTGGATTGTTAATATATATAGAAGGGGAAATAAGGCGGGAATACCTATGACAAAAGTTTTAATTTACCAAAGGATGTGTTGTAAAATTATAACAAAATTATATGAATATCTTGACGGCTTATGAGATATGTTATATAATTGAATTGAGAAGAAGCAGAAATATTTTCTGCTAAAGTAAAATGACATTTTAAGAAAGGACGATTATTATGATTAAAGTAAAAAAATCATCTAAAATGATTGCAGGTATGGTAATATCACTTGCTCTTATAGGCTCGGCAATGCCAATGACGGCTTCTGTATCAGCTTCAGAAGTTTCAATTTTACAGGGTGATGCTAACAATGACAATATTGTAAATGTACGTGATGTTGCATGGTTATCCAGATATCTTCAAGGAACGGCACATGCCACTGCTTATAATATAACTTGTGCAGACGCAACTCGTGATGGTATTATAGACTATCAGGATCATAATATGATACTTGATTTTTGCGTAAATCAAACTTCTGTAGTACCAATAACATACAGAACTGAACTATATGATAATTTGAACAATGAGGAAAGAGAATATTATAAGTTTAGTTATGCAAATGGTAGTTCTATAGGTATAGAAGAATATACTTTACAATCACCATCAGCGAGTACAACTGCATATAATCTGTTACGTGAAACAACAGACACACCTGAATTTATCAGAGATACTTCTAATATTGGTGTTGTTAAAATTGAATGTGACTTTGGTACTTTTACCAGCTTGGGAAGTGGTTTCATAGTAGATGACCATTTAATTGTTACAGCTGCACATTCTGTTTGCGGCGGAACAGCAGCTGAGCCTACAGCAAACCCCAATATAACTGTAAAAGTTTATAATGCCAACGAAACAACTTCAAAAGTTTATACAATTGATTCTATTCATGTTCCGCAAGAATTTTATGCTTATGATGAAGAACGTGATTATAATTATGATTATGCATTGCTTCATATTGATAGTCATTATGATAATATTCCGATTAGAACATTTTCGCAATATGAACCATTTAAATTAGGTTATATGACAAGTAAATTTATAGATGATAAAGGCTCAATTGTTACAAGCGGATTTACTGATGCTCCTGATTCAGAAGAAGGAAACCACAGATATTATAGTATGGGCAATATTGATGTTAATGTTCTTGTTCAAACAACAGATTTAAGATATTATTCAAATTCAGGTGCTAACGGTGGTGATAGTGGCGGATTGGCATATTATAATTCTGTATACAATAATGAACTTATAAAATCAGCTATCGGTAATATTACTGGTGGCGGTTCAAATGTCAATTATATTGCATGCGGAGTCAGAATAACTCCAACGATAGCAAGATTCATTTTTAACAATGAAAATATATAGATACTTTTAGGTCAGGAGGAATTTATATGAAAAAAACGCTGAATATTATTGCTGTTTTAACAACATCATTAACTATTGCTTTTGGAATGTGTGCTAACGTAACCGCGGCTGAGTTAAGCGACGAAAACAGTTATGATATAAATAATAAAGAGTATCGCGAAATGATAGACAATCTTGGAGAGAATATTCCTTATGAAGAAGAATTTGTAGCCTATCTTAATGCGCATAGGATTATCTTTGGTGATGCTGAAGATTCTGCCATTACTCACATATATAACGCAGAATACAATAATGACAGTATGGGCGTGAACAGACGTATGTATTATGTGGAAGAAATTATTTCCGATACAAATAAAAAAGGAAGAAAGCTTACACAAATTTATTATTATTGGGGTGAAGATGATTTCGACGAAAGTTCCTACTCTTTGTCATTCAGTGACGAAACACTTCAAAAATATTCTGTAGATGAGATAAATACCTACCTGAAAGACCAAAATTTAGATGCATATGTTAAATGTAAAGTGATAAAAGATGAATCATACATGGTGGTACATTATAATGACACAAGTGAAGAAAATGTTGTGGCAACATTTCTGGCGCTTAACAAAAAATATGGTGCAGTGATGGGTGCTTATGCTCCTAATATGAGTATGGAATATGCCTATGTATACTATGATAATTCAGTTGTAGTGGGTGATGCCAATCAAGACAATATATTAAATATACGTGATTCAGCATTTATTGCTAAATCACTTGCACAAAACGAAGCTGCTTCGTTTCCGAAATGGGTTGATTATTTCAGAGATGGAACTGTAGATATAAGAGATGCAGCAGCTATTGCTAAAAGCCTTGCAGAAAAATAAACAAAAGGGCGGTGAAATTCACCGCCCTTGATTTATATAATAAGTATAGGATTTGGTTATTAAACAATACCCTGCCACATCATAGCGTTTGCCACCTTGATGAAACCAGCAATGTTAGCACCTGCAACGAGGTCACCTTCCATGCCGTATTCCTTAGCAGCGTCAGCTGATGCCTTGTAGATGTTCTTCATGATAGCCTTGAGCTTTTCGTCAACTTCTTCAGCAGTCCATGCAAGTCTTTCTGAGTTCTGTGACATTTCAAGACCTGAAACTGCAACACCACCAGCGTTTACAGCCTTTGAAGGAGCAACTACTACGCCGTTTTCCTTGAGGTATGCAACAGCTTCGTTTGTTGTAGGCATGTTAGCAACTTCAACGTAGTACTTAACACCGTTAGCAACAATCTTCTTAGCTTCTTCCATGCCAACTTCATTCTGTGTAGCACATGGCATGATGATGTCAGCCTTAACGCCCCATGGCTTTTCACCAGCGTGGAATTCAACACCGAACTTGTCAGCGTAATCCTGAACCTTGTCACGGCATGAAGCTCTCATTTCGAGGAGGAAGTCAACCTTTTCAGGTGTGCTGATGCCGTCAGGATCATAGATATAACCATCAGGACCTGAAAGTGTAACAACCTTACCGCCGAGTTCGTTAACCTTCTTAACTGTACCCCATGCAACGTTACCGAAACCTGAAACAGCAAATGTCTTACCCTTGATGCTTTCGCCAAGAGCTTCAAGCATTTCTACTGTGTAGTAAACTGCACCGTAGCCTGTAGCTTCAGGACGGATAAGTGAACCGCCGCATTCAATGTTCTTACCTGTAAGAACGCCTGTGAATTCGTTGCGGAGTCTCTTGTACTGGCCGTAAAGATAACCGATTTCTCTTGCACCTACACCGATATCACCTGCAGGAACGTCTGTATTAGCACCGATGTGCTTTGAAAGTTCTGTCATAAAGCTCTGGCAGAATCTCATAACTTCGTTGTCTGACTTACCCTTAGGGTCGAAGTCTGAACCACCTTTACCGCCGCCCATTGGAAGGCTTGTGAGGCTGTTCTTGAATGTCTGTTCAAAGCCTAAGAACTTGATAATTGAAGCTGTAACTGATGGGTGGAATCTTAAACCGCCCTTGTATGGACCGATTGCAGAGTTGAACTGTACTCTGAAACCTCTGTTAACCTGTACGTTGCCATTATCGTCAACCCAAGGAACTCTGAACTGAACGAATCTTTCAGGTTCAACGATTCTGTCAAGAACGCCTGCCTTAACGATGTCAGGTCTCTTTTCAATAACAGGTTCGATGCTTTCGAAAACTTCCTTTACTGTCTGAAGGAATTCTTCTTCACCCTTGTTTCTTTCGCATACCTTATCGTATACGCTCTGTACGTAGCTGTTTTTAAACGCCATTGTTTAAAACCTCCAAATATAAATTATCGAAAAATCCGACAATTTCATTATACTCCTTTTTCGGTAATAAAGCAAGAGTTTTTTGAAAAAATTATGAAGTATAATCTTCTATGAGTGCATTAAGTTCCTTCTGGGTTCTTGCAAATATTCCGTTTGAAAGAAGATTTTTGTCATACTCACTCATCAGGTTGACGCTGACTCCAAGCCTTTTGTATGGTGTTTTGCTTTCGCCTCTGAATATTGCAAGCTCTCCTTCATATTCCTTCAGATAATATCCGATTTCAAGCGGCGTTGTCTGTGTGGTTGTAACTGCGGCAAGCTGTTCGGCTTTTATCCGCTGGCGGTTAATTGAAGAGGAAACGGTAACAACAATAATTATTGCTGAAACTGCCATACTTGTAAGAAGGACTGTAAGTGAAAGTTTTCTTGTCATTTTTAACTCCTTTTGCACATTTTTTTATTCCTTTTTCTAAGTGTTGACTAAACTTTCAAAAATATACCATTAATTTTTTAAAAAAACTCTTAACAGCAGGGAAAAAATGTGATATAATAATAAGAAGTGAATAAATCAGCTATATTATATATACAGAGGTATTTCAAATGACAGATAACAATAACAGCAGAAACGGAAGGAATGGGAACGACAGAACGTCCTCAGTAAACCGTTCTGATATGGGTAGGACAGGGCATATGTCGTCGGTACGAGGTGATATGACGTCAAGAATGAGCAGATCTGCACAGCCGGGAAGAAGACCTAATCTGTCTTCTCATGCCGGTGGTTCGTCAGGTACAGGCGGAAGCAGTGGCGGTAATTCTGTAAATGGCGGCAGAAAAAAACCTGAAAAAAAGAAGAAAAAGAAAAAAAGTCTGCTCAGAAAAATTCTGGCGGTTATAGGAACAACTTTGCTTTCAATTTTTCTGATTATCGTAATTACAGGCACAATTGTTGTAACAGCTCTTACTGTTTATGTTCTTGAGTTTATGGACGAATCAACTGATGTTACAATTAAAGAACTTGAAAACAGCAGCAATACCATTGTTTATGCGGAAAATGACGAAGGCAAGCTTGTTCAGTTGTACGCTGTAACAAATGAGATACAGCGAATACCAGTTGATATCGAGGAAATTCCGCAGCATGTACGTGATGCGTTTGTAGCAATCGAAGACGAACGTTTCTATATGCATGAAGGTGTTGACTACAAGAGAACATTTGCTGCATTTGCAAATATGTTTATGCATATTTACGATACACGTCAGGGTGGTTCAACAATCACACAGCAGCTTATCAAGAATCTTACGGGTGATGATGACCCGAGTCCTGAACGTAAAATCCGAGAAATTTTCAGAGCGATGCAGTTTGAAAAGAAATATTCAAAGGACGAAATCCTTGAAGCATACCTTAACTATATCGGCTTTGGTGGTCCGAGAAATGGTATTCAGCTTGCATCTCTTGACTATTTCGGTAAAGATGTTTCAGAACTGACTATTGCGGAGGCGGCATGTCTTGCGGCTATTCCGAAAAGCCCTGAAACGCTCAATCCTTTTGCAGGATATTATGATGATGACGGCGAATGGGTAAATACAGGTAAGGAAAACAACAGAGAACGTCAGGAAAATGTTCTTGCTCATATGTACTCAAATGGTGTTATTTCTTATGACCAGTATCAGGCGGCACTTGATGAAAAGCTTATATTTACTGATTCTGAAGAATACAAGGAGGCACATCCTGAGCTTGAATCAGATGCGTCAGACAGTCAGAAGGCAACATCATGGGTTGTTGATACTGCACTCCGTGAATATGCGGCTGTTCTTATGGAAGAATACGGCATTACTGAAGAAGAAGCTATTGTACGAATCAACAAGGGTGGCTACCAGATTTACACAACTGTAGATATGGATATGCAGGCACATGTTGAGGAAAAATACAGCGATTTAAATAATCTTATGGATGCAGAATCCAACAGCTCATGGGTTGATGAAAATGATGACGGAGAGTATGAACAGATATTCCCGCAGTCAGCATTTGTTGCCATGAACTATAACGGTGAAATTTTAAGTGTTGTGGGTGCTGTGGGTGAAAAGACAGAATCACTTGCCTTTAACAGAGCAACAATGGCACAGCGTCAGCCGGGTTCATGTATCAAGCCGATTACAACCTACGGGCTTGGTGTTTACAGTGACCATATCCATTGGGGAAGTGTATACAAGGATTCGCCTATTAAGATTAACGATGAAGATGGCGAAAGAGAATGGCCGGAGAACTATGACTATGTATGGAGAAGATCAAACATGCATATTTTCCAGGCACTCAGAGAATCAAGAAATACAGTTCCTGCACAGCTTTGTAAGCAGATGACACCTGAATCTGTATTTGACTTTGCTACACAGAATTTAAAGGTTGACCTTGTGGATATAACAGATACAGGAGCAACAGATATTGCTTATGCGCCTCTTACAATCGGTGCGCTGACATACGGTATTTCGCCTGAGAATCTTGTAAATGCGTATCTTCCGTACGGAAGTGGCGGTGTTTACAGTGATGCCCATATTGTAAAGAGGGTTGAAAAGGGCGACGGAACTGTTGTTTATCAGAATGACGGTAATCCGCATGAAGCAGTAGACCCTGAAACAGCTTATGTAATGAATCAGCTTCTTCGTGAAGTTATAAGAAGTGGTACAGGTACAGCAGCACAGCTCAGCAATAAAACAGTTGCAGGTAAGACTGGTACTTCTGAAGATTGGAACGATATCTGCTTTGTAGGGCTTACAGAAGACTTTGTAAGCGGTGTATGGGTAGGCTATGATACAAAGCATGAGCTTAATCATGGACTTTCATCAGCAGGAGTATGGTATAATATTATCGGTGAATATGCAAACAGCATTGAATCTGATGCAAGTTATCCTGAATGCGATTCTATTATAGAGGCGTCTATGTGCAATATCTCAGGAGAAATTGCAACAGGAACATGCTCAAGCGGGGGCATGGGTTACTGGAAATCAACAAATGCGCCTTATTGTTCAGACCATTCACAGTATGTAACTACAGAAGCTACAACCGAAACAACAGCACCTGCACCAGTTGACCCGGCAGTACCAGTAGCACCGGTAGAGCCTGTTCCACAGGATCCTGTTGAACAGCCTGCACCTGAAGCGCCTGCGCCTGAGGTTCCACCGGCACAATAATAAAAGGACAGACAGATGAATAACAAACTTAAAATAACATGTCCGTGTCACTTCGGACTTGAAAGTGTACTGAAATTTGAAATTACAAAAATAGGCGGAGAAAATATTACTGTCCGTGACGGACGAGTAAGCTTTGAGGGCGGATTTGACCTTGTTGCAAGGGCAAATATCTGCCTGTCAACCGCTGAAAGAGTTCTGATTGAACTTGCTGAATTTTATGCAGATGAATCGCAGCAACTTTTTGATGGTGTAAAAAATATACCATTTGAAAACTTTATAGGAATAAAAGATGCGTTTCCTGTAAAAGGACACACATTAAATTCGGAATTAAGAAGTGTATCGGTAAATCAGTCGGTTATAAAAAAAGCCGTTGTTGAACGGCTTAAAATGAAATATCATACAGGCTGGTTTGAAGAAACAGGTCCTGTTCATCAGATACAGTTCAGCATTCTGAAAAATATCGTAACAATTTATCTTGATACTTCAGGTATCGGACTTCATAAGAGAGGTTACAGAAGAAACGCAAATACTGCTCCTATCAAGGAAACTCTTGCAGCAGGTATTATCGACCTTGCAAGAGTGAGAAAGGACAGTGTCGTGTATGACCCGTTCTGTGGAAGTGGTACGTTTCTTATTGAATCGGCTCTGAAGGCGCTTAACATTCCGCCATGCATTAACAGAAAATTTGCGGCTGAAAAGTGGGATTGTATTCCTGATGAGGTATGGAGAAGCGAAAGACAGAGAGCCATAGGAAATGTGGATAAAACAGCAGAATTCAGGGCATTCGGCTTTGACATTGATGATGAATGTGTAAGGCTTTCTGTTGACAATTCAGTAAAAGCCGGAATTAAGTCGAGAATCAGAATTGAGCAGGCAGATATTTCTGATTTTGTACAGTCAGGCGGCATTACAGTATGCAATCCTCCTTATGGTGAGAGAATGCTGGAAATAAGAGAAGCTGAACAGCTTTATAAGATTATGGGTGAGGTTTTAAAACCTGACAGGGATAATCCATGCTACATAATTTCTCCTCATGAGGAGTTTGAAAAGTTCTTTGGAAAAAAGGCTGACAAAAAGCGTAAGCTGTATAATGGTATGATTAAATGCAATCTGTATATGTACTTTAAATAAGGTGATGAATAAATGAAAATAATTTATTGTTTTCTGAAGTTATAAATTAGTCTACGGTAATGAAAAAAGGAATTCTCAATATCGGTTCAAAAGGCTTTGTAATTGAAAAGTCGGAGGCCAAGCGGT
>JAZQZW010000021.1:0-3888 GCA_045634285.1 Oscillospiraceae bacterium | reverse complement strand
GATAACATACTGCGTACACATCAGCCTCCACATACTAAAGTAGGCAGCTTTAAACAAACTTTATTATAACAAATTCTCTCAAATTTGCATCTTTACTTGCGGGGAGTATTGCGTTTCAAGTTAGCTATCCGATACAGTTTTGTGTATCGGATATGATTATTCTTTTCATGGGAAACAGTCTGAGTTATCTTACAAATTCATGTATGTAATTTTTTCTTTTTTGATTAAACTTTTTTCTGTTTCGAAGAAAAGAAAAAAGTTTATGTATTCTTTTGTAACTTTTCTTGTACAAGCAAGAAAAGTTAAACAACCAAAATAAAGCGACAAATTAAAACTTTGTCTTTATACGTAAAAACCTGAGAAGAAATAAATCTTCTCAGGTTTAAATTTTTATTCTTCTGTTTCAGTAGCAAACTGGCTTTCGTGACGTGTAAAGAAGTCTGTACGTGGAGGGAGGAACTTGAGAGCGTGATTCTTTTCTGTAAAGAATGTAAGTGGCTCTAAAATAGTATCCCATGACCAGATTCTTTCGTCTACCTGTAAATATTCTCTTACCTTTTCTGTACCGAATGGCGCCATAGGGTGAAGAAGTGATGCTGTAATACGAATCATGTAGAAAAGGTTTGCAAGAGTCTGTGAAAGCTCTTCCTTTGTCTGTGTATCAGGCTTTAATGTTTTAGCCATGTATTTGCTTGCGTTTCTGATATAGCTGTCAAGAACGTAGGTACACTGGTGGAATGCAAACTTTGCCATATGTCTTTCGTATTCAAGAACTGCCTTCTTGGCATCTGCAAGGAAGTTTTCTTCAGGTGCAAGGTCAGGCATAATGCCGTCAAGATTGTTCTGAGTTGTGTAGAAAGCAGTACGGATAATTCTGTTGTAAACGTTTGAAAGGAGAAGACCGTCCTTTATAACAGGATCTGCGTCGTCAGGCTTTGCGTCAGGGTTGTATGGCTTTGGCATAAAGCTTACCGAACGCTGTCCGAGTCCAAGACCCAGCCAGTGCATACGAAGCTGTTCAGGAGTATAGTGATCAAGAAGATCATCTGCCATAGGTGGCTTTACCTGTCCTGAGCTTGATGCTTTTTTGTCAAGGAACAGAATATGGTGATTAGCAACGATAATTGGCATCTGAAGTTCGCCATCATCAGGAGTTGCAGTTTTGTTTTCAGCTTCCTGTAAAGCCATCCAGATTGCAGGTTCGGCAATACCGTAGAAGTAGATGTTATCCTGGCCGATAAACTGATAAACTGTTGCGTCCTTACTGCACCAGTAATCCTTCCATTCATCACGGTTTCTGCCTTCCTGTTCGAGATAAGTCTGTGTGAATGAAATAGGTGCCCAGAGTGATTCAGGCCATACCCATACAGTAAGCCCCTTTGAATCCTCAAGCTCAGGAGCAGGAACACCCCATTCAATATTACCTGTAAGTCTGAACGGAACGAGAGTTTTACCTGTTCTGTATCTGATACCGTTTTCTGTGAGTATGCGACATGCTTCGTCACAGTCAGAGAGTACCTTAAATTCGATAGTAAATGATGGCTTCTTCTTTTCCTCAAGATATTCATGCTCAGGCATTGTATCTTTGAGAGTAAGGTATTTTTCTTCAAATTCACGCTTGATATGAATAACAGGCGGCTTTAAAAATTCAGAAATTGTCTTGCATACAACAGGACGAACGTCCTTTCTCTTCTGTAAAACCTCAATCCATTCCTTTAAAAGCTGTTCGTAGTCACGGAGCTTGAAGTACCAGTTTGTAACCGGCTTCATGGTTGGTGTTTCACCTGTAAGGGTACTTACAGGGTTCAAGAGGTTTTCAGGCATGTACTGATGACCAAGATCACATTCGTCAGCGTAGCCCTTTTCTGATGTACAGCCCTCAACAGGACATTTACCCACAACCTGTCTGCCGTTGAGGAATACTCCTGCCTTTTCATCGAAAAACTGCATTGTTGTGATTTTGTTGAGCTGTCCTTTTTTATAAAGAGCGTTGATTACTTCAAGAGTAAGCTCTGCGTGTATTTCCTTTGAGCGACCAAGTCCTGATGCACCGAAAAGGTTAGGGGAGATACCGTAAGATTTTAAAGTGTTCTTCTGCTTGTCATGGTTTGACTGTACAAATTCTTCCAGAGTACCTTCAAATTCACCGTCAGCCACTTTCTTTCTCCAGCCCTCAGCGATAGGTGAGCCGTAGCAGTCTGTACCACTTACGAAGATAACGTTTTCCTTACCGATTCTGTCACGGAGGAAACGTGCGTAAGTGTCGGCAAATACAAGCATTCCGCCAACATGACCGAAGTGAAGCTCCTTGTTGCCGTAAGGCATACCGCCTGTAACAACTGCACGTTTAGGGAATACAGGGCGTGGTATTTCAAAATTTCTCTGCTGTTTATTGTCCTTCTTTGACATATCCATAAATCCTTTCAAGTTAAATCTGCGGAAATTTGCCGCATAATTAATATAAATTATACCATATTTTATGCTGAAAATCAAGCTGTTAAATAATATTGTACATGTAAAATTTGTCTTACAAAGATTTTCTGAAAAATTAAAGCCTGAGCATTTACGCTCAGGCTTGATTTATGCTTTATTGAAAATTTTTCTTTTCTGTTTTAAAAATACAATAAATACCGTAATTTCAACAACAAAGGTTATAATCCATGAAACAGGGTAGGAGATGTACAGGCTTGTTACTGTATGGAACTGTTCCATACGGAAAATCGTGTAAATCCAGCCGATTCTCATACCACATACACCAAGTATTGAAATAATCATTGGTGCAAATGATGAGCCTATTCCTCGCAGCATTCCTGTCATAACGTCCATTATTCCGCACAGGAAATAGGTCATGCAGATGTACTGAAGTCTGACAATGCCGTATTTCAATGCTTCTGCCGAGTCGGTTATGTAAATTGAAAGGAGAGGCTTTGCAGCTATTACAGCTGCAATTCCGAGAATAAGGCCGACAGCAGTTACTGATAAAAGCGTGATTACAAGTATCTTTTTGATTCTGTCAAATTTACATGCACCAAAGTTTTGACCTGTAAAGTTAACGGCTGTCTGATGGAATGAGTTCATTGTAATATAAATAAATCCCTCAATATTCTGTGCAGCAGCGTTGCCTGACATTACAACCGAGCCGAATGAATTGACTGATGACTGAATAAGAACATTTGAAATTGAAAACAATGAACCCTGTATTCCGGCAGGCAGTCCTATTCTCACTATTCTTTTAAGCTGCTTTGCGTGAAATCTCAGCTTTCTGAGTGTCAGTTTACATGCATCGGTACGCTTCATAAGTGCCACAATCACAAGGATTGCAGAAACTGTCTGTGAAATAGCTGTTGCAAGTGCTACACCCTCAACATTCATTCCAAAAAGTGTTACAAATATGATATTCAGAATAACGTTGAACACACCGGCTATGACAAGGAAAACGAGAGGCGAAACTGTATCACCGGCTGCACGAAGTATGGCAGAGCCGAAATTGTACATCATAGTTGCTGTGATTCCGCAAAAGTAAATTTCCATATAGGTTGACGATAAATCTATGATATTATCTGGCGTTCCCATAAGTGTCAGAAAATATTCCGAACAGAAAATTCCTACAAATGTCAGCATTATTCCGCTTACAATTGCTGTAGGGATAGCTGTGTGAACTGTTTTGCTGACGTCTTCGTCATGATTTGCACCAAGTCCCTGTGCGGTGGAAACGCTTACACCTACCGAAAGACCGATAAAAAGATTTATAATCAGATTGATAATTGCAGTTGTTGCTCCGACTGCCGCAACTGAGTCGCTTCCTCTGAAGCGTCCGACAATAATAAGGTCAGCGGCGTTGAACAAAAGCTGTAAAATTCCCGTTAAAATAATCGGAAGTGTGTAAAG
>JAZQZW010000020.1:0-4392 GCA_045634285.1 Oscillospiraceae bacterium | reverse complement strand
CATTACAATCATATACCACCGCATTCTTATAATAATTACAAAACACCTTTCCAAGCTCGGTATCATGCATAATTACTACAGCCAAAAAATTAGGTCAGGGTGTTACAAAAATGCTTGACCACAACAGAGTGACCTGACGCTAGCTGTGAGATACAACGATAAAGACAGCGGCAAAATACCGCTGTTTTGTACCCGATCAATAATCCAGTGTCCAATTAAGTCTAACCAACTCCATAGACTTGATTAGAACATAACGAAAACGCTCACAGCCGAAATGGTTGTGAGCGTCAGTTATTTACAATATTCAGGAAGTGAGCCTGACCAGGGCATAAGAGCATCAAGCAGTTCCGGGGTCGGTTCATTTCTTAGTTTCGGAAGCTCCGTCAGTAGATGGGTAAGATACCCGAAAACATTGAGCTTGTTCAACTTTGCTGATTCAATAATGCTGTAGCATCTTGTACTGGCGTCAGCGCCCTTGTCTGCAGCGAAAATTCGTTCCACCAAGCCAAGTGCCTTCAGTCTGTCCCGTCGTCTGCCATAGAACAGAAACAGACTTCCCGAGCATGGCTCAAGAGAAAAATGCTGTTTAACGATAGCTGCCAAACCATCAATGGAACGCTGCATATCCGTATATCCGCAGACAAGATACACCTGTGGAAAACTCATCTCCTTCAGCATCACTGCAGTCCTCTTAATACGGCTGTGATTGTTTCGGTACTGATGTTTTCGGAAAGCTCAATAGTTATTCCGTTACTATGTATTTTTATGTTTGTTGGTTCATGTGCAGAGGATATTTCATTTGCAGTTATTGGTACGATTTGATGAGTTTCTGCTTGCTCCATTG
The DNA here is from genome assembly GCA_045634285.1 of Oscillospiraceae bacterium. Taxonomy (GTDB): domain Bacteria; phylum Bacillota; class Clostridia; order Oscillospirales; family Ruminococcaceae; genus Porcipelethomonas. The sequence continues at coordinate 3,548 of JAZQZW010000020.1, read as the reverse complement.
CTGCCTCACGTATCTTACGCAGACGATAGTAGAACGTTTTTATTGACAATCCACATTCGTCACACCACGCCGATACTGTTTTTCCGCTCGACTGATATTCTGCATACATTTCTGCCCACGATTTCAGGCGGAGTTCTTTTTTCGTTGCTGTTATTTTATCCATTCTAATCTGCTCCAATCCGTTTTATACTCTTCTTTGCTTTTCGCTAGACCTCGCTGGAACTATTTTAACATGGTTTGTACTTCTTAGAAAGACACTGGATTATTGAGCGGATACATTATACACAGTTTTAGTTTGACATATAGATTTATTTTCCTCTTGCAATATCCATTTTTCTTGCTATGACAAATCCTCCGCCAAAGCATGCAAGAGAAACAATAAGAATAAGCGGACTTTCAAAAGATGTTGGCAGAATTTTCAGCGACGAAGCGATTACAAAGCCGAGTATAACCTTTGATATAAGTGCAAAGTGCTTTTCAAACAGCGTGTTTACAACTCTTGCAAACAGCAGAGCGGTTATTCCTATTCCGATAACAAACGGTATAATAATGCCGAAATCGAGAGAGCCTATTCCTGCTGTAAGTGGCTCGTAAAGTTCAAAATAAATAAGCAGCGTCGATGAGCTTAAACCCGGAATAATCAGGCTGAGTCCCCAGATAAGTCCCGAAAGGCAAAAGCTCATAAAATTTTGTGGAATTGCCACAGCTGTGCCGTTTTCAAGAATATGAAACATCAGATACGCAAGCGACAGGGATATGACAAAGGGAGTCCAGCTGGCTGCATTGCCACTGCTTTCAGCTTTTTTAAACAGTTCGGGAACAGTACCGAATATCAGACCGAAAAAAAGCATTATAGCAACAGTTTCGGACAGGGAGAAAAATATTTCAACAGCTTTTGCAAGAAAAACAAATCCGACAATGCCGCCTGCAATAAACGGGATAAACATTCTGTAATTTTCCCTGAATGATTTTACAGGCTTTGTAAGCAGCTGCATCATAGGTTCATAAATTCCGAACGCAACACAGAGAACACCACCGCTCACACCCGGAATTATTGCCCCAAGACCGACTATTGCACCCTTTATAAAATACATAATACTGTTTAAAAAAATATCCTTGTTATTCATGCTGTCATTCCTTATTCGTTGTAGGTTTTATGCTCTCCTGTTATGGAAAAGATAACCCATTCGGCAATATTTGTTGCATGGTCGCCGATACGCTCAAAATATTTGGCAATCATAAGCAGGTCAAGAGCATATTCTCCGTTTTCGGGATTTTCAGCAATCATTCTTATAAGACTGTTTTTGATTGCCGAAAAATACTCATCAACCTTGTCGTCATGTACAATAACCGATTTTGCAAGGTCGGTATCCTTGTTTACATAAGCGTCAATGCTGTCTGTCACCATTAAAATCGTTTCTGCTGCCATATCACGTATATGCACAGTTTCCTCAGCAGTTTTACCCTCAAGGTAGGTTATTATTTCTGCGATATCTTCTGCCTGGTCGCCTATACGTTCCATATCGGTTATCATTTTAAGTGCGGCAGAAATCTGTCTTAAATCCCTTGCCACAGGCTGCTGCTGAAGCAGAAGCTTAAGACAGCGTGCTTCTATATCACGTTCCTTATGGTCGATATCAGATGAAATAGGCACAACCTTTTTTGCAAGGGTAATATCACCTGATGTAAGAGCCTTTGAAGTAAGGGCAATAGCTTCCTCACAGAGTGCGCCCATTTCTATCATTTCCGTATTGAGTATGCTTAACTGCTCATCAAATCTGCTTCTCATTATCCAAACCTTCCTGTAATATAATCTTCTGTGCGTGTGTCTGACGGCTGTGAAAACATCTTTTCCGTTTCATTGTATTCTATAAGCTCACCCATCAGAAAGAATGCAGTATTATCTGAAATTCTTACAGCCTGCTGCATGTTGTGTGTTACCATGATTATGGTATAATCCTTTTTAAGCTCGATTGCAAGCTCTTCAATTCTCATGGTTGAAATAGGGTCAAGTGCAGAGGTTGGTTCGTCCATAAGGAGAATTTTCGGCTTTACGGCAAGCGCCCTTGCAATACACAATCTCTGCTGCTGACCGCCTGACATTCCGAGAGCATTTTTCTTCAGTCTGTCCTTTACCTCGTCCCATATTGCCGCACCCTTTAACGACTGCTCAACAATCTCATCAAGCTTTGCCTTTGATTTTATTCCATGGGTTCTCGGACCGTATGCAATATTGTCGTAGATGCTCATTGGAAAGGGATTAGGCTTTTGAAAAACCATTCCTATTTCACGTCGCAGTTCATTTACATCAACTGTGCTGTCGTAGATATTTTTCCCGTTATAGCATATTTCACCCGTAATTCTGACAGAGGGGATAAGGTCATTCATACGGTTTAGGGTTTTGAGAAAGGTAGATTTTCCGCAGCCTGACGGTCCTATAAAAGCCGTAATGCTTTTTTCGGGAATACTGATATTTATATTTTTAAGTGCCTGTGTCTTATCATACCACAGGTTAAGCTGTTTTGCTGTCATTATATCACTCATTGTTCTGTTCCTTTCTGTTTATTATGCTTTTTGTTTCTTTGCGTAATATCTGCTGACAAGGGTTGCCGATAAATTGATTATGAAGGTTAAAATCATAAGTATTGCAGCTATTGCAAAGGCAACGCCAAACTCTCCCTGTTCCTTTGCATAAACATAAAGTGAAACGGTAAGAGAAGCGCCAGGGCTTGCAAGGCCCTCGACAATGCCGTTTAAGGCATGGGCAAATCCTGCAGTAAAAAGAAGTGCTGCAGATTCACCCAGAATTCTTCCGACAGACAGAATACAGCCTGTAACAACACCGTCAACACAGCCTGGGAGCACAACGGTTTTTATAACTCTCCATTTTCCAGTTCCAAGTCCGAATGCGCCGTCACGATAGCTTTGAGGTACGGTTTTAAGGCTTTCCTGCGTTGTTCTCATGATCGTAGGCAGATTCATGATTACAAGAGTCAGAGAGCCTGCCAGAAGTGATGTCCTGAGCCCTAAAAATCTGCAGAAAAACAGCATGCCTACCAGCCCGTAAATAATTGATGGTATCCCCGATAAAGTTTCTGCCGCATATTCAATGATGCCGACAATTTTTTTGTTTTTTGCATATTCTGTAAGATAAACCGCAGCTCCCACTCCGAGAGGGATAACGATAACAAGAGTGGCAAGCATTATGTACAGTGTATTGAGAATATCAGGAAGAATACCTATTGTTTCACGAAGATAGCTTGGCTTTGTGGATAAAAGTTCCCATGAAATATGCGGAATACCTTTTACAAACACATATGCCACAATAAACAGCACAAGTGCAGCAGTAAGTCCCACAGAAATATACATTAAAGCTTTCATTCCGCCTATACAGGCTTTTCTTTTTTTAGTAAGCATCAGTTTTTCTCCTTTTTCAAGAAAAAGTTGAGTGTTGCATTAATAAGCATTATAAACAGGAACAGCACAAGTGCGATTGAAAACAACGCCTGCTGCTGGAGTCCGCTTGAATATGACATTTCACTTGCAAC
>JAZQZW010000019.1:0-4356 GCA_045634285.1 Oscillospiraceae bacterium | reverse complement strand
GCAAATTTGAGAGAATTTGTTATAATAAAGTTTGTTTAAAGCTGCCTACTTTAGTATGTGGAGGCTGATGTGTACGCAGTATGTTATCAATTATAATTTTACTGATGTTGCAGTAAGAATAAAACATTTTGGGAGGACAGTCTGAGTTTTGTAACAGTATGCAGTGACTTTTCTTTGTTCAAACTTTCTTTACAAAGAAAGTTTGGGCATTTCTTTGCCTACTTTCTTTGTGCAAGCAAAGAATAGTAGATTAAAATTAATTTTCATAAGGAACGACAAATATAAATTTATCATACCAAAACCAACATACATTTCCTCACTTTACAAATCCCGTATTTTATGTTATAATTTAATGTGTATAGTATAATTTATCAATGGAGGAAAATAATTTGGCTAACGAAAACATTCGTAACTTCTGCATTATTGCACATATAGACCATGGTAAGTCAACTCTTGCCGACAGAATTCTTGAAAAAACCTACACTGTTGCCCAGCGTGATATGGAAGAACAGCTGCTCGACAACATGGATATCGAAAGAGAACGTGGTATCACTATCAAGGCTCGTGCCGTATGCCTGAATTACAAGGCAAATGACGGCAAGGAATACGTCTTTAACCTTATTGATACTCCGGGACATGTTGACTTTAACTACGAGGTTTCACGCTCACTTGCAGCATGTGAAGGTGCTATTTTAGTTGTTGACGCTTCACAGGGTATCGAAGCTCAGACACTTGCAAACACCTATCTTGCAATCGAGCATGACCTTGAGGTTGTGCCTGTTGTAAACAAGATTGACCTTCCCTCAGCCGACCCTGAAAGAGTATGCAACGAAATTGAAAATGTAATCGGTATTCCTGCTATGGACGCACCGAAAATTTCCGCCAAGGTGGGACTTAATATCGAAGAGGTTCTTGAAAGAATCGTAACAGACATTCCTGCTCCTGTGGGTGACCCTGACAAACCACTCAAGGCTCTTATCTTCGACAGTTACTATGATGCCTACAAGGGTGTTATCATCTATGTAAGAGTCAAGGAGGGTACTGTAAAGGTTGGCGATACTATAAGACTTATCGCAACAGGTGCAGAATTTACCGTAGTTGAAGCCGGTTACATGAATGCTGACAGCCACATTAACAAGGGTATCCTTACAGCCGGTGAGGTTGGCTATATTTCAGCTTCTATCAAGAGTATCGGTGATACACAGGTTGGTGATACCGTAACAAACGCAGACAACCCATGCGACGAGGCACTCCCAGGCTACAGAAAAGTAAACCCTATGGTATTCTCAGGTATCTATCCTGCTGATGGTGCAAAATACGAAGACCTGCGTGAAGCTCTTGAAAAACTTCAGCTGAACGACGCTTCACTTTCATTCGAGCCTGAAACATCTATTGCCCTCGGCTTTGGTTTCAGATGTGGTTTCCTCGGACTTCTCCATATGGAAATTATACAGGAACGACTTGAAAGAGAATACAATCTTGACCTTATCACAACCGCTCCGTCGGTTATTTATAAAGTTACACTTACAAGCGGTGAAACTATTGAAATTGACAACCCTACAAACTTCCCTGACCCTGCCACTATCCAGAGTGCCCAGGAGCCTATGGTAAAGGCTGAAGTGCTTGCACCTTCTGATTATGTGGGCAACATCATGGAGCTTTGTCAGGAACGTCGTGGCGTGTTCAAGGATATGAAGTATCTTGACGAAACAAGAGTTGCACTTCACTATGAACTGCCACTTAACGAAATTGTTTACGACTTCTTTGACGCTCTCAAGTCACGTACAAAGGGTTATGCATCATTTGACTATGAGCTTATCGGCTACGCTCCGTCAAAACTTGCAAAGCTTGATATTCTCCTGAACGGTGATATAGTAGACGCACTTTCATTTATCGTTCATGCAGACAGTGCCTATACAAGAGCCAGAAAAATGGTTGAAAAGCTTAAAATCAATATCCCGCGTCAGCTGTTTGAAGTACCTATCCAGGCTGCTATCGGTGGTAAGATTATTGCAAGAGAAACTGTTAAGGCACTTCGTAAGGACGTTCTTGCAAAATGCTACGGCGGTGATATCACACGTAAGAAAAAGCTCCTTGAAAAGCAGAAGGAAGGTAAAAAGAGAATGCGTCAGCTTGGTACTGTTCATGTTCCACAGGAAGCATTCATGAGCGTATTAAAGCTTGACGAGTAATCGGAGGAAAACTATGAAACATACATGTCCGCATTGTGGCGAAAAAACAATAAGCCCTTTAAAGAAAGCTTTTGCAGGTAACCCTCAGTCAAAGGGTACTACCTGTCCGAACTGTGGCAAAAGAAGTACGAATGAACTGAAGTCGGCTGTATTTCAGTCGGTTATTGCTGTAATCGCACTTATATTTATTGCCTATCAGTATATCGCGGTTGACAGTATTGAAAGCAACTACTATTCTATTGCTGCTGTACTGATTGCCTATCTTCTGCCCAAGCTTGTAAACGCTTTCTTCTTCAAACTTGTGCCTGCAATAAGGCTTGATTACTGATGAATATGCTTGGTATTTATATTCATGTGCCTTTTTGTGCAAAAAAATGTCCCTACTGCGACTTCTATTCCTGCACATACAGCAGGGATATAGCACAGAAATACACAAACGCAATAATAAGAGATATCGAAAATTTTGACGGAAGTGCTGCTGCTGATACTGTTTATTTCGGCGGCGGCACTCCTTCGCTTATTCCTGCGGAATTTATCGGGGATATTCTCAATGCTTTAAGATGCAGATTCAGTCTGCAAAATCCTGAAATAACCCTCGAAGTCAATCCATGTACAGTAAACAGGGATAAGCTTTTGCAGTATTACAGTATGGGCGTCAACAGGCTTTCTGTGGGAGTTCAGTCGGCAAATGACAATGAACTCAGACTTTTAGGCAGAAATCACACCTTTGAAAAGGCAGAGCAGGTTATACTTGACGCCTGTGATATCGGCTTTGAAAACATTTCAGCCGACCTTATGACAGGACTGCCATTTCAGACTTTTGAAAGCCTTGATAATTCAATCAGAATGCTGGCACAGTTACCCCTTACCCACATTTCAAACTACATTCTGAAAATTGAGGAAGGCACACCATTTGACACCCCCGATTTTGAAGAAAGCATGCCCGATGATGACTATGTTTCGGACATGTATCTTCATATGGTTGAACTCCTTGAAAAAAACGGCTTTTTACAGTATGAGATTTCAAACTTTTCAAAAAAGGGATTTGAAAGCAGGCACAATTTAAAATACTGGAACTGTCATGAGTATCTCGGATTCGGACCAGCAGCACATTCGTTTTATCAGAATGTGAGATACTGCTATTCACCTGACCTTGAAGGATTTGTAAGTTCAGCACCCGAAAAAATCATTACAGATGAGAACGGAGGAACAGATGAGGAAAAAATCATGCTGGCACTCCGTCTTACAAAAGGAATAAACATAAACGACTTTCCGAAAAGAAAAAACAGGATTTTACAGACGGCAAAACTGTTTGAAAAGACAAATTACATAAATTTCGACGGCAAAAACCTGTCACTTTCACCAAACGGGTTTCTTATTTCAAACGGTATTATAGCTAAATTTAACGAATAGATATTAAAACAAAAAAATATTGCAATTTTACTGCGATATTTTGGGTATTTCTGCGTCTATATTTACAAGAGGGTAAAATTTGTACAAATAAAAAAGGAGCCTTTGCCAAAATCAGCAGAAATCATGAACATTCCTATCATGTCAGCGTCCGTTATACCCTTATAAGCCGAGTGTACAGCGGCTTAGCTCCCTTGCCTGACATTTCATGAATCTGCATTTATAAAAATCATATCCCATACACTTTATCTATAACGGTAAAGGCTCCCAAGGAGGGGAATTTTCAATGGATAACGCTGCGGATAGCTACCGCCGTTTCCTTGAAGGTGACGACAACGGCCTTTGCGAAATTATTGACGAATATAACAGAGGTCTGTCGCTTTACATCAATCACATAGTAAACAACATATGTATTGCCGAAGAAATAATGCAGAATACATTTGTAAAGCTTGCTATTAAAAAACCAAAATTCAAGGGGAAATCAACTTTTAAAACATGGCTCTTTGCAATTGCAAGAAATGAAGCCGTTGACTTTTTACGTAAAAAACCAAGATTATCCGACATCCCTGTGGATGAGGATTTTGAAATTTCAGATGAAACAGACATAGAAAACGAATATCTGAAAAAGGAACAGAAGATTAAACTTCACAATTCCATAAAAAAACTCAGCGAAGAATACAAACAGATTATTTATCTCATCTTTTTTGGAGAATTCTCGGTTGAGGAGGCGTCAAAAATTCTGAAGAAATACAAG
>JAZQZW010000018.1:0-6034 GCA_045634285.1 Oscillospiraceae bacterium | reverse complement strand
TGATGTTGCAGTAAGAATAAAACATTTTGGGAGGACAGTTTGAGTTTTGTAACAGTATGCAGTGACTTTTCTTTGGTCAAACTTTCTTTGTGCAAGCAAAGAATAGTAGGTGAAAATTTATTTTCATAAGGAACGACAAATTAAAATTTACCCTGCATTTCTTGCCGCAATAATCATCTGCGTCAGCATTTTTTCAAGTAAAATTTTCTGTGAACCCGATGAGCTTTTCAGCTTTTTGTCGGTGTCCCTTAAAATGCGTATGCATTTACGGAGATTTTCAAGCGACATTCTTCTGCAGTCCCTGAATGCGTTGTTTATCGCAAATGCTCTGCCTTTATATTCAAAATCCGCTACAACATCTTCAGAGCGTCTGTTTACCGTAAGAGCAGTTCTTGCTCTGTAAAGGTCAAGAAACGCCATTGAAATTGCAGAAAGAACCGCAACAGGCTCATTTCTTTTGCTGAGCAGGTCATCAAGCAGACCAAACGCAAGGGAGGAATTCATGGAAACCACAGCCTTTGCAAGCTTGAATGAGTCTGTTTCAATCTGTCCGGAAACAAGAGTGTCTATATCCTCAGAGGTGATTTCTGAATTTTCCTTGTACGCACAAAGCTTGTTGAGTTCATTTGTAATCTGCATTGAGTCCATAAGGCAGTATTCAGCAAGCTTTTGGGCATTTTTCGGAGTTATTGTACAGCCCTGCTTTGCGACGTTATCGGTAATCGTTTTGATAAGCTGCTGAACTGTTTTCAAGGCACATTCGCACAAAATACCATGCTTTGAAACAGCATCGGTAAGCTTTTTGTTTTTACCGCTTATTGCCTTTTTTCCGTTAAGCAGATCAAAGCCTGTGATATTGAAAATCAGAACGGTTGATTCGGGAAGATTTTCAACTGCGTCAATAAGCTGGGTAAGCTTGTCTGCGGATAATTCCTCTGCGTTCAGGTCGTTTACAAGCACAGCATTGTAATCCGCAAACATAGGACAGCTTTCAAGAGTATCAACAAGGCTGTTAATGTCGATTCCCTTGCCCTCTATTTTAGTATAATCGTTTTTCCAGTCCTTGCCGAGATATTTCTTCAGAATTGCTTTTGCAGCATTTTCAACGGTCATAATATCCCTGCCGTAAATATAGTACAGATTTACAAGGTCGCCTGACTTTATTTTTTTAAGCAAATCAGCTGAGTTAATGACTGGCATATTACAGACCTCCTATCTTAAAACTGCCGTTCTTTTCAGCAATTATGTGTACGTTTCTTTGAGTTATGAGATTTTCATATCCATATATGTTTTCATATTCAGGAACAATTACAGCATTTGCTTTTGGCGGATTGAAAACATTTTCGTATTCAGCATATACAACAGCATTGTTGTCGCTGCATTTATTATCACAGATTAATTCAAAATCACCGTATTTTACAAAAATTCTCGAATCGTTTATCTGAATATTTGCATCACCGCATGTTAATTTTTCATGTGAGTAGTCTGAAAAATCCGGCTTGCAGTCGCATACTGTCATATCATTTCGGAGATATACATCATTCGGAAGAATAACATTTTCTGTTTCAATCAATGAAAATCCATTATCATACGCTGACATTGACTGATATGCATTTGATTTTATTACAATGTTTTCAACACAGTTAATATTGCCCTGTTGAAGAAACTTTAATGCATACTGCGGATTTTTCTTTCTGCCGGATATATCAATAATCTGAGCCTTTCCGTTTTCTGACAAAACAATGACATCAACACCCTTGTCACCCAGAATTGCAATACTCAGCTTGTCTGACATTACAAAATTTATTGTCACAGCTGACATTATAAACAACGCAAATGAAACAGTAGTTGATATAACAAGGGATTTTCGTGTTCTGAAAATGAGATAGGCAATAACGCATATCAGAACTGTCAGAGCAGAAATATATTTCATTTCGCTTGAAAAGTTAATGCCCGAAAATTCAAGCTTTCCTGTTTGTCTTACGGCAAACATAACAATCTCGCATAGAAGACCGCTGAGCTTAATCAGAAAAACAGGATTTAAAAATACTGTCAGCGAAGCAATTACAGCAATAAAAAGCGCTGCCATGCATATCGGGGTTAAAAAAGCGTTTGCAAGTGGTGAAATAACCGAGCTTTCATTAAAGAAAATGACCGAAAAAGGCATTATGCAAAGAGAAACCAAAAGCATGTACAGAGCATTTTTTGATTGCCTTTTTATAAAAGTATCAGCGTTGATTTTATCTGTTAGATATGGTGCAAACACACCTGCTGAAAATGTTCCAGCAACAGAAAGAATAAGTGACGGATTTGTTATCGCAAACGGATTCACAGCTGTCAGAACAATAAAAGCAATTGCAATAGAGTTAAGGGTATCAGCTTTTCTGAAAAAGAGTGGTGCAGCATTTACTATGGTCATCATAAGCGTTGCACGAATTATTGAATCAGAAAGTCCGCTTGTTACTGCAAAGGCAATCATTATAAGTTCAAGGCAAATAAACTTCTTAAATTTGCCAAGCTTTATTTTTTCAAACAGGAATGAAAATATTCCACAGAATAAAACAAGGTGAAGTCCCGAAACAGCCATTACATGTCCGATACCTGTGCGGTAAAACATGGTTTTGTCGTTTGTATTCATTCCCGATTTGTCACCTAACAGCATACCACAGAGCATAGCAGATTGGTTTTCGGGAAGATTTCTGTTTATAAATTCCGTAACAGTCTGTCTGTAATCATAAAGGATACGTTTAACAGAAAAGCTGTTGTTCCGTATGATTTCAAGTGACTTTGTTTCAAAACATGTGAGGAAAAGCCTTTTTGACCTGTTGTAGTCAAGGCTGCTGAAAAGATAATCATTTTCAAAGGCTTTTACTGTACCTGTAAATTTTATACTGTCATTTATACTGCAGTTAAATAAATCATGATAAACGCTTATCTGTGCTTTTTCCTTTCCGTTTATTCTGCCTTTAGCCGTATAAAAACATTTGTCACCCGTATGCTCGGAAATATCGGTGATTTTTCCGTCAAAGCTGATTTCCTGTCCGTTATATGAAATAATCGGTTTATATACAAAATTATCGTAAAGGCGATATAAACCCACTGCTACGGCAAATACAATCAGAACTGCAAGTATTTCCCTAAACCCGAATTTAAAAAGAAATTTCATCAGTATAAAAAGTATTAAAGCAGTGGGAATTATTAAAAAGTAAAGTTTAAGCGGCAGGAGAGCGGCAAGAATAAGACCTGCCGCCCAGCCTGAAGCCATATATACAATTTTACGTTTCAATTACTTAAACAAAAGTGGAAGCTTTTCAAGGAAGATGATATCATCTCTGTCAGCAGCGTCACCTTCAGCAAGAACGGCTGCCTTGCCGACCAAATTGCCGCCTGTTTTTTCAACAAGTGCAATAAGAGAATTTAAGGATTCCCCTGTGCTGATAACATCATCGGCAATTAAAACTCTCTTGCCTTTAAGCTCAGCCGCATCTTCTTCGGAAAGATATAATGTCTGAACTGCGGCAGTAGTGATTGATTTTACTTCAACCGCAATCGGATTTGTCATATAAAGCTTTACGGATTTTCTTGCAACAATGTATTTTTTGCCGCTCTGTCTTGCCATTTCGTAGCCGAGTGGAATACCTTTGCTTTCAGCAGTTAAAATTACGTCAAATTCAGGTACCTTCTTTAAAAGCTCCTCAGCTGTTTTTACAGTAAGTTCAACATCTGAGAACATAATAAAAGCCGCAATATCAATCTTGTCATTGAGTGGGCAGATAGGAAGCTCTCTTGTAAGTCCTGCAACCTCTAATTTATATGTATTCATTGATTGTCACCTCATTAAACAGCACTGTCGCTGCTCCAGCCCATTTTCTTTCCGGCAAGGAGGTGGAAGTGGAGGTGGTGTACAGTCTGACCTGCGTCTTCACCGCAGTTTGTGATTACTCTGAAACCGTCAGCAAAGCCTTCTTCCTTTGCAATTTTTGCCGCAACTTCAAAAATGTGAGCCACATACTTTGAGTTTTCGGCTGTAATTTCAGAAGCACCTGAAATGTGTTCCTTAGGGATAATAAGATAGTGTACAGGTGCAACAGGTGAGATATCCTTAAAAGCATAAATCATATCGTCTTCGTAGACTTTTGTGCTTGGGATATCGCCTGCAATAATTTTACAGAATAAACAATCCATAATAATTTCCTTTCATATATCATTTGTCATGACAGAAATCCGTCATGACAAACATAAATTTTTACTTTACAAAATCACCAACAATGCTTTCAAGTGAGCCGAGAGCTTCATCAATCATATAGTTTTTACCGATACCTGCCATAGCGCTGTCAGGACGTCCGCCGCCCTTACCACCTGTGATGGCTGCAATTCTCTGAACGATTTTACCGGCATGTGCACCCTTTGCAATTGCGTCTTTACCGCATACGCAGTAGAGTGTACCCTTTTCATCGGCAACACCAGCAAAAACTGCTATAACATTTTCAGTCTGTTCCTTTAACTTGTCACCAAGCTGTCTGAGCATGTCAGGCTTTGTACCGTTTAAGAGTGCTGAAATAACCTTCACACCATTGTATTCCTTAGCATCCTTGAAAAGTGCGTCAAGCTGGTTGCCTGCAAGCTGCTTTGAAAGCTGCTGAATCTGCTTGTCCTTTTCCTTGAGTTCTTCAGTAAGTGTGCGACATCTTTCAGCAAGCTTTGAAGGGTTTGCAATCTTGAGAACGTCAGCTGCTTCTGTGATGTTCTTTCTGAGGTCGTTTATAACCTGAAGTACAGAAATACCTGTAACAGCTTCAATTCTTCTTACACCTGAAGCTACTGAGTTTTCTGCAACAATCTTGAAAAGACCGATGTTTGAAGTATTCTTAACGTGTGTACCGCCGCAGAATTCAATTGAATCACCGCCGATATCAACAACTCTTACAACATCACCGTACTTTTCACCAAAGAGAGCCATAGCACCAAGCTTTCTTGCTTCGTCAATAGGAAGTTCCTTTGTAACAACGTCAACTGCATTTAAGATTTCGTCATTTACAATCTTTTCAACCTGGTTGAGTTCTTCTCCTGTAAGTGCGCTGAAGTGTGAGAAGTCAAATCTGCACTTTTCAGAATCAACAAGCTGACCTGCCTGATGAACGTGGTCACCCAGAACCTTACGGAGTGCCATCTGGAGAAGATGAGCACATGTGTGGTTTCTCATTGTAGCCATTCTCTTGAGCTTGTCAATTTCAGCAGAAACCTTGTCACCCTTACTGAAGCTTCCGTTTGAAACCTTACCGAAGTGGAGGTAATGACCGTTTTCTGTCTTTGTTACTGTATATACTTCAAATTCTGTACCATTTGCTTTGATAATACCTGTATCAGCAACCTGTCCGCCGCTTTCTGCGTAGAAAGAAGTTGCGTCAAGAACGAGTATACCTTCCTGACCTTCTGAAATACTGTCAGCGTGGTCACCATCAGCAAATACAGCTATAACTTCAGCATCGCATACAAAGTCTGTGTAACCCTTGAATTCTGTTGCTGGAGCATCAATATCACCGCTCTTGTCATCACTCCATGAAGTCTTGACCTTTGAAGCTCTGTCAGACCTTGCCTTCTGCTTCTGTTCTTCCATACATTCGAGGAAACGCATTTCATCAATCTGAATACCCTTTTCAGCGGCAATTTCCTTTGTAAGGTCGATAGGGAAGCCGTAAGTATCACTGAGCTTGAATGCATCTTCACCTGAGATGACATTTGATAAACTGTCAGATGACATTCTGTCGAAAAGATGGTGTAAAAGTTCCATACCCTTATCAATTGTCTTTGAGAAGCTTTCTTCTTCATGCTTGATAATCTTCTTGATAAGCTCTCTCTTTTCTTCGAGTTCAGGGTAAGCTTCCTTGTTTTCGTCAATTACAGTATCACATACTTTATATAAGAAAGGCTCTGTAACACCAAGTATTCTGCCGTGTCTTGCAGCACGTCTTAAAAGTCTCTTTAATACGTAGCCTCTAAGTCGGAGGCCAAGCGGTCTTAGGAAGACAAATGT
>JAZQZW010000017.1:0-5442 GCA_045634285.1 Oscillospiraceae bacterium | reverse complement strand
AATCATAAGCACATCAGGATGCTTTAAGAATACAGATTCATTAAGACGCTTTAAGAATTCGATAGCCTCAAGGTTTTCATTTCCGCCATGTACGTTCGGACACCATTCACCGTCACGTCTGTCATAGTCAAGGTAAAGCATAGATGCTACTGCGTCAACTCTGATACCGTCAATATGGAATTCTGTAAGCCAATAGTTCGCACTTGAGATAAGGAATGAGCATACTTCACCCTTTCCGTAGTCGAATACTCTTGTACCCCATGCCTTGTGTTCTCTTTTTCTTTCATCTGTGTATTCATAACAGCATGTACCGTCAAATTCGTAAAGACCGTAAGCGTCTTTAGGGAAGTGTGCAGGTACCCAGTCAAGAATTACACCGATTCCTGCCTGATGGAACATGTCAATCATAGCTCTGAAGTCATCAGGTGTACCAAACCTTGAAGTCGGTGCATAGTAACCTGTTACCTGATAGCGCCATGAACCGTCAAACGGGAATTCTGTAAGAGGCATAAGCTCGATATATGTATATGACATTTTCTTCATGTAAGGAATAATCTTCTCAGCAAACATCTTGTAGCCGAGAACTGTTCCGTCTTCGTTGAGAACCCATGAAGACATATGTACCTCGTAAATATTTACAGGGCACTTGTAAATAACCTTTTCGGATTTTGCCTGTTCCCATTTTTCGTCAGTCCACTTGTAGCTGCTGTCATAAATTTTAGAACCGTTGTCAGGTCTTGTTTCAAAATGACTTGCGTAAGGGTCTGACTTGAGAAGGAATTTTCCTGCCTTTGTTTCTATACAATATTTATAAACCGCATACTGTTCAAGTGCAGGGATATAACATTCCCACACACCTTCGGAAATCAGTTCCATTCTGTTTGAGTATTTATCCCATTCGTTGAAATCACCCACTACTGAAACGCTGACTGCATTAGGTGCCCAGACTCTGAATACGTGATACTGCTGATTATCTTTCTCGATTTTATGTGCGCCGAAGAATTTATATGCCTCGCTGTTCTTTCCCTGATAGAAAAGATAGAGAGGGAATTTATATGTTTCCGGCATGTTTTCTCTGTTAAAATTATTCATAGCGATAAACTCCTCCTTATTACATTTTATTTTAACATTATTCTGCAAATTATTCAAGCTTTTTTAGTAAATATAAATAAACTTCATGAAAATTATATATTTTCCATTGTATATTTTAGTGCATATTAACAACAAGAGATTGTTTTATCTTATTACATTTATGCATAAACGTAATTTTCAACAATTTTTTTGCATATTATTGCTATTTTTAACAAGCTTTACTCCTACTGCTGTTATATCATCGGTATGATTTTTCAGGGTGATTTTTCTTGAAAATCTGCATATATTTTCAGAAAGCTCTGCAAGAGGAGTATCAGTCACAAGCTGTTCCTTTATGTATTTGTATGAAGTTTCGGGAACACCGTCAGACATCATGACGAGCACATCACCCTCGTCAAAGCTGCAGCTTTTTTCGGACATTTTCATATCGGGAATTATACCCACAGGATTTGACGGGAACGAAAACATCATCACCGCTTCTCCGTACTTTATAAGTGTTGCCGACGCACCTGATTTATAAAGAGTCACTCCCCCTGTTTCAAGATTTATTTTTGCAATATCAAGGGTCGCAAAGCTTTCATCATCTGATTTTGTAAGCATAACTGAATTTACCATTTTTACGGCACCGTCGCAGCTCATTCCAAGTCTGATAAGACGCTTGAAAAGCTTTGCGGTAAGCTTTGAATTTATTGCGGCAGAACTTCCGCTTCCCATTCCGTCAGAAAGGTAAATATAGGCAAAGCCAAGACCGTCGGTAAAATATCCGCAGGTATCACCGCAGACGTCACCCTCCTTTGCACTGAGCTGAAACTGGGTAGCTTCAAGATGATATTTTGTCTGCTGATTGAAGCGAAGTCTTGTTTCACCCGAAGATGAAAACGGCTGTGAATACTCAAACGGAATACTCAGCTCACAGCTTAAAATACTGCACAGCTCATCGTGGTCAATCTTGACATTTTCAGGACAATAAATTTCAGCAACCAGTCTTTTCTCATCATTTGAAAATACCACAGCTGAGTTGAATTTAATGTCATACTTGTCAAGTGTACGGTTTAAAACCGCTGACATGCTTTCTGAAATGTTCATCGAAAGCTTTGCCGAAAGAGATGCAACAATTTCCTCAGAAGCTTTCATCTGTGAAAAAATAAGATTGCGGTTTTCCGTAAGCTTTGCCGTAAGCATTTTTGAAACCGCCAGCTCTCTCCTGCACCTTTCAAATTCTTCTGTAACTCCGGTTCTGTTTGAACATTCAAAATTCACAGGGAAAATATTTTTCCTGTCATAGCTTATAAAGGCCTCGTTTGTGAGTTCAAATTTCTTCTCCCAGCATTCAAGCTTGCTGCGGCATTTTGAACATACCCTGTCTGACACTTTTCTCACATTGTCAGGGGCTTTCTGACGTGCTGCAAAAGCGTTCATAATATCATTTATGTTTTCTCTTATGTCCGAAAGTGATTTTGCCGCAAAATCCATTTCCTTTGAAAGATAGTCACTGCTGTCAGAAACCGCACCTGCACAGATTCTTCCGCCCTTTGTCACAAATCTTTCCGGAATAAGCAAAAAGCAGACGGAAGATAAAATTATATCCGACTGCAGAAAGAACGAGCTGTCATTCATACCCAGTGCAAGCTGTCCCAGAAGAACAGTTCCCGAAAAAACCGTTGCGATTGTAATACGGCTGAAAGCCGAAACAAGACCTGCAAGAAGTCCTGCAAGCCCGAAGAATATTGTTTCATCTGCAAGCTCTGTATTTCCGATAAGTACAGCACAGGTTGTCAGTACACCGCATATAACACCGCCGCGACAACCGAAAAATCTGCATGAACACAAAATCACAAGTGTAAGAAGAATAACTCCGATATTTATGAAGTATACTTCCATTCCACAAATAACCGCACCGCCCAGAAGAAAAACAACAGCAAGAGCTGTAAGGCTTTTTCTGTCTGCTGAAATACTGCTTATATGTAAAAGTATTTCCTTTGCCTGCACAATAAAATAAATTGCCGCGGGACATATAAAGGCATAAAGGATATTTATTGCTGTCTGTCTGAAATCAGAAGCAATCACAAGACCGAATGTAATACCCGAAAACGCCATGCTTATAAACGTGATAAATGCCGAGGATTTGTCCGAGCTGTCACCTCTCACAAACCATTTGCCTACTGTAATGAGAATAAGTGAGCATACGATAAATCCGTTGTCAAAAATTTCACCTGTTGCAAGGAAACCGAACAGTCCGCCCACTGCAACGGCAATAGCACTCAGCGGTGTCAACGCACCCGTAAGAGCACATATCAGCGGAGCCGTAACACGTTCATAGGTTGAAAATACAATCAAAAGCGAGCTTATAAACCATATAAACGGTACAAGCACCATGCTGTATTTTCTGCTTTTTTTCAAAATCTTTTCTTTTAACATCTTTTCTGCACCTGCCATAATTATTTTTAAATAAATTATAGCATTGAAGCAGGGTTATTTATTGTCAATAATCCGTATCGGGTTTTAAGTCAGCATGACGGGAAATGTTTGTTAACAGGATTTTTTGAAATTACCCGCAAAAACTGTTTACAAGCTCTGTCCACTTGTCCATGTCAAGCTGTTCGGCTCTTGCATTCTTGTCAAGACCGCAGCCTTCAAGAACAGAAATAATTTCGTCCTTTGGTTTTGAAAGTGCAGTTGAAAGGGAATTTACAAGAGTTTTTCTTCTCTGTGCAAAAGCACCCTTGATAATTTTGAAATACAACGACTTGTCCTTTATTTTACTTCTGTATTCTGAATCGGGACGAATCTGAATTACAGCAGAATCAACATTCGGTGCAGGCATAAAGCTTCCTCTTGACACCTGGAAAAGTGTTTCAGCCTTGCCGTAATAGTTTACCGCAGCGGTAATTGCTCCCGATTCCCTTGTGCCCATTTTTGCACAAAGACGCTGTGCCGCTTCCTTTTGTACCATAACGGTTATTGCCTCAACAGGAAGCTCATTTTCAAGCAGAAGCATTATTATAGGCGAGGTTATGTAGTAAGGAAGATTTGCACAGACCGCTACTTTAAGACCCGAAAATTCTTCCTTTATAAGAGCGTTTAAATCAGCTTTCATAACATCCTGATTTATAACCTTGAAATTATCAAACTCTGCCATGGTTTCATCAAGAACAGGAATAAGCCTTGAGTCTATTTCAACAGCAACAACTTTGTCTGCACGCTGTGCAAGCTCTGCCGAAAGAGTACCGAAGCCTGTTCCGATTTCAATAATACCGAATCCCTCCTGAGCAAAGCCGTACTCTGCAATTTTCGGGCATACAGACGGATTGATAAGAAAGTTCTGTCCAAGACCTTTTGAAAAGGTAAATCCGTATTTTTCAAGGAGTTCTTTGATAACTCCGATGTTGGTTAGATTTTTCATAAATTTTCTCCATGATTTTTTAAAAATTTGCTTGCAATCTTCCACCATATATATTATAATAAAATCAGCAAAAACACTATACTCAGAGGTGAAGATTATGGCAAGACGTGACAAAATAAACTACTACCTTGATATTGCCGAAACGGTACTTGAAAGAAGCACATGTATAAGACGTAATTTCGGTGCAATTGTAGTCAAGAACGACGAGATAATTTCAACAGGCTACAACGGCGCTCCGAGAGGAATGATAAACTGTTCCGATTCGGGAAGCTGTGTAAGAGATGAAATGAAAATCCCGAAGGGTCAGAGATATGAGCTATGCCGTTCAGTTCATGCCGAGCAGAACGCTATCATTTCCGCCTCACGTGCAGACCTTATGGGTTCTGATATTTACCTTGCCTGTCATGACGCTAAAACAGGCGAAATTGACGGCGAGATTGAGCCTTGCCTTATGTGCAAAAGGTTTATTATCAATGCCGGAATAAATCGTGTGATTGTCCGCAACACAAGGGACACATACACAATCATAAATGTTTCCGACTGGCTTGACAACAATGATTTTTCAGGTAATTCAGGTTATTGAACTGTCTGAATTTTTCTGTTTTTATTATAACATATTTTCAGTCGTTCGTCAAAATTTTCTTGACAACAATTTTTGGGTATGATATAATTTTACCGACATAACGTCTGCTTTGTAATTGTCTGGGTGTGGCGCAGGTGGTAGCGCGCTACCTTGGGGTGGTAGAGGCCGTGGGTTCAAGTCCGGTCACTCAGACCAGTATATAACGCATAAATACGCTGTTTGTGAGTTTTCGCAGACAGCGTATTTTTATTATAATTATACTACTGTTCCCTCAACTGTTCCACCCGTACCACAAAAGACTTTGTCAAATCATGTCGAAAACTTTTCCCAAAAAGCTATTTACATCGTCATAAAAATACGATAT
>JAZQZW010000016.1:0-6133 GCA_045634285.1 Oscillospiraceae bacterium | reverse complement strand
ATCTCTGATTCATGTATATTTGTTTTGTATTTATCAATAATACTATTACCTGAATTTTATAGGAAAGGGTAGTAGTTATGATTGAAAGTGATACAATAAAGCTTCTGAGAGAATGTGACGCAGGCGTTAAGATGGGGATTTCTTCACTTGATGAGTCGATGAAATACGTTTCTGACTCAGAGCTTAAAACAACTCTTGAAAACAGCATGAAAGAAAATGAACAGATTAAGCATGATTTGCAGGATTTACTGCATAATTATCATGACAACGGAAAAGAGCCTGCTCTTATGGCAAAGAGTATGACATGGCTTAAAACCAATGTAAAGCTTGCTGTAAACGAGTCGGATTCCACAGTTGCAGACCTTATAACAGACGGCTGCAATATGGGTGTTAAGTCCTTGTCACGTTATATGAATAAGTACAGGGCAGCAGATGAAAAGTCAAAGAATCTTGCAAAAAAGCTCATTGGTGTTGAAGAAAAGCTTGCATATGACATAAGACAATATCTTTAAATCAAAAGGGTGGCATATTGCCACCCTTTTTGTATTGGATTATGAATTGATAATAAGTCTTCTGAGTATTACAGCATCGAAAATGTTAAGCTTATCGTTTTTGTCAAAGTCAAACTGCTTTGCCATTTCTGCTGAAGTAAACGGCTTGATGTTAAGCAGCATTTTTTGAAGTCTTATAAGCTGTGCTATTGTATAGCTTGGCTCAGGAGTTGTTCCGTCAGGCTCAGTACCGCCGACAAGCTTACCGCTTGCATATACGCATATATTATCACATTTTTCAGCAAGTTCATATCCACCGACTATGTTATCATAGTCTTCAACAGAATCATTTATGCCCTGTCGGCTCCAGTCATTTGATGGATCCCAGTTGTCACCATAGTACATACCGATTATGAACTGATACTTTTTGGTGGAGTTTGCAATTGCGTAGTCAGGCCATGAAATCTCTACATAATAGATATTGTCCTTATAATGCTGTGGCTGGCTGAGTACCGCTTCCTTTCCGCTTACCTCAGTCTGAACCTGGTCGTAGGTTTTCTGAAGTACAAAGCTTGACGGAATAGTAGTGTTGTTTTCAAATTCTGATATATCGAAATAATATCTTACTGAAAGGTCGGTATGTGCTTCAAGACAGTCTGTGTTTACAAAGAGTGTAAGTTTTGTAACACCTGCACCTGTTGATTCGGGAGCATCAGAACAGTAACCCGATACCCAGAAGTTGTTGCCTGAGAAGATGTCTTCTTCTGATTCTTCTTCTTCAGGCGGGAAGTTTTCTTCAGGCTTCATGGATTCATCACCGAAGAAATGGTAAAGACCTGCACAGGCACCGACAAATGCCGCATTGTAGTCGATTGTAACTTCGTTGTAAATCCAGTCTTTTGTTACGTCATTGTGATTATCTGTAGCGTCAGGGCCGCCTACAAGAGCGCCATATAAAACATGCTTGTGGTCTGAAGTATCTTCACATTTTGTAAGACCTGATGCTGCTCTGTGATGCGGGAATTTAACTGAGTTTTCCCCATATCCGCATACGTATGAACGATTTATAGGGTTGTCACCGATAAGATAGTTCATCTGTCCAAGTGCCCAGTTTGAAAATGTGTAATCAGGATTTTCAGGATTGAATTTATCCTTGCCCTTATTGTACTTGTCATATACAAGTGCACAGAACTGTACAGCTGTATTGTATCTTGCTGAGCCCCATGTGTCAAGGTAGAGATATCCGCCAGGGGTAATTTCACCGCGTTCACCTGTCATACATGCGTTGATTGCTTTGGCTTCCATAAACCAGAAGTCAATTTCTTCATAAGGATTTCTTCCGGCAGCGGTTTTGTACTCTTCACAAACCTCAGGATAAATGTCCTGAATACGTCCTAAAAGAATTGATACACCATTCCACATATCGTTCCAGCAGAGTACATATCCGGGAGGAGCATAATAGTCAACATACTTAATACTCTTTGCAAGATAATCATGGTCGCCTGTTATAAGGTAAAGCCAGCATGCCGCAAAGCAGTAATCATCTTCCCATTTGCTTGATGTATAGTAGCTTTTTGGACCATCTGCACCATCACCGACTTTCTTTTCGTTCTTGTATGCAAAGTCAAAGAGTGCTTTTGAATAGTCAAGACATTTTTCAGCATACTCAGGGTCTGTATCCTTGAAGTTAAGGTAATTTATTGCAAGTGTTGCTGCTGATTCCGAAACATCATCTGTTGTCGGAAGTGCTGTTGTGGCAAAGTATGCTGGTCTGTCCATAGCGTCAATTTCAGGCGACTGCCAGTAAGCGTGGTCGATATCACCGTCACCAACCTGATAGCAGAATGCAATTACATCTCCGTTTTCGTCACGAAATGTACTTCTCATGAAATAATCTGAAAAATAACGACATATTGTTTCAACATGCTCAGCCTGTCCTGATTTTTCATATGCTTCTCTGAATTCATAGTATCCCCATGAAACAACAGAACCTGCATACGCCTCAGGAAGTCCGAACTTTACATGGTCACCTGCGTCATGGAATCCGCCTGATACATCAACATATCCGTCACCGTCAGGGTCGAGAATATCCTTGTACTGTTCAATAAAATCATCCGAAAGATTTGTGTTTGTACTGTTAAGAGGTACCTGTGCATCGTATGTGTGGCAATCACCTCTCCATGGCAGCAGGTTATTTTCCGAAACATCAGTTCCACACATATTGGCATCATAAAAATACATTGAATACTGCAGAAGCTTTGCCCAGTTGGCATCTGTTTCGTAGTAATTGTACGCTTTTTCTTCAGCTGATGTCGGAACAGCGCTCATTCCGACAGTCATTACCGCACCGACTGCAAGTGCGGTTAAACGTTTAAGTAAACTCATAAGAACATCCTTTCTATAAAAATATATCAGCAGGCATACTTTCAAATCTGTCTGCCTGAATTAACGAAATGCTTATGTTATCCAATTGATTTTTAATAACATCATTTTCATAATTTCCAACAAAAAGACATTTCATTTCAGAGGATAACGGAATTTCAGATATTTCGTAGGTTTCATACGGCTTGTTTGTAACAAGGAAAATTTTTGCCTTTGAATATATCTGATTATCAGAATCGGAATTTTTGGTAATGTCATATTCACGATTCAAAAGATTTGCATAAAATTCATTAAGTGAAACATAATCGGAAATATAAAAAGATTCTGATATACCTTTTATATAAAGCTCGTGTCTGATTTCGTTTTCGATAAGCGAGAATGAAATTGTATAAAGAATCTCGGCTGCTGTGCTGATTTCAGGAAGTGATGCGTTGAAAGTCAGATCAGAAATGACAGCAACAGGAGAATCAACACCAAGACTGTAATGCTTTGTAATAAGCTGATTTTGCTTTGAACTTAAATTCCAATGAATACGGTTGAGTTTGTCTCCGGCAATATAATCTTTAAGCTCAAAAATTTCAGACGGGTCATCACCACTTTTGTGTTTTGAAAAGTCCATACTGTTTTCATCAGGAACAGTACGGAAAGAATCAGCAATAATATCTGAACAGACATCAGGAACAACGCATATCTCAGCCTGTGTTTTTATCCTGACTTTAACAGAAAAAAGCTTTAAATAGTCGTAAAGCCTGATATAAAGGATTTCTGCTTTTACAATTCCGCAGTATTCTGAAGCAAGGCTGAATTTAAGTGACTGAGATGTGAGGGAATGAATCGGTACCGATATCTTTATAACATCTGAATTTTCTGATAGCTTGTTTTTGTACTTTATTTTCACAACAGCGGTGGGAAACGGGAAAATTGTCTTGTTTGTGATATCAAGTTTAAAGTTGCAGTTTGATTTCTTTACAGCTGTGGTGTTTACTGGAGAAAGACTGTATTTTAAAAACAGTTTTCCGAAAAGAAGGATAATCAGTAATGCAAAAGGTAGGGAAATAAGAAATACCATAAGGTAAAACGAAAGCTTTTCCACAAACAAAATGTAAAAGAAAACTGAAGAGATAATTAAAACCGAATATATTATTTTTCTTGACAGCATATTATCCCTCAGCTCTGAAGTTTCGGAAGCGGAACGTTACTGATTATTTCTTCGGCAATTTTTTCGGCTGTAAGTCCACTGAGCTTTGCTTTGCTTTCAGGTACGATTCGGTGTGACGCAATATCTGAAAATACAAATTTTATATCATCGGGTATTACATAATTTCTGCCTCGTGTAAGCGCACATGCCTTTGACATTACACAAAGGCTGAGTGTTCCTCTCGGGCTAAGCCCAAGCTTTATCATCGGGTGATTTCTTGTGGCAGATGCAAGCCTTACCATATAATCGTAGATTCGTTCATCAACGTATATGCTTTCAACGATTTTCTGAAGTGAAATTATTTCTTTTGCGTTTGTAATCTGAGAAAGCATTTGTATTTTTTCGGAAATTTTATTTTTCAGAATATCAATTTCAGCCTGATGAGCAGGATAGCCCATGCTGAGTCTTATCATAAATCTGTCAAGCTGTGATTCTGGGAGCATCTGTGTTCCTACAGAGCCGACAGGGTTCTGTGTTGCAATAACTATATACGGAGCAGGAAGCTCATAGGTTTTGCCCTCAACTGTAATTTTCTTTTCTTCCATGACTTCAAGCAGAGCAGACTGTGTTTTGCTTGAAGTACGGTTGATTTCGTCTGCAAGAAAAAGGTTGCATACCGCAACACCTGTTTTGAATTCAAACTGACCTGTTGACTGGTTAAAAACCGAAAAACCTGTAATATCAGTAGGCAGTACATCAGGTGTAAACTGCATACGGTTATGCTGCAGACCAAGTACCTTTGAAAAGGTAAGTGCCATCGTGGTTTTTCCGACACCTGGAATATCGTCTATTAAAATATGTCCTCCGGCAATTATTGCCATAAGGACCTTTAAAGTAATATTTTCCTTACCGATAATGGTTTTGTTTACTTCATTTAAAATATTATTTATAACATTAACGGCAGGAGATAGGTTATTTGTTTCCATAAATTAGCTCCTTAAAAATTCTACATTTATAATTATAACATTTTTAATAAGAAAAATCAATTGTTTTTATGAAAAATGCTTGATTTATTTGTGATAAATCTATTGACAAAATATATGTGCTGTGATATAATAAAGTTGTTAATTAAATATCAATAGCGAAAGGAGGGATTTGTCATGAAAACTGCAAAGAAGCTTTTATGCAAAGTACATAATGTGTCGTTGGTACAAGGACACATGTCTTCGGGGGGTACAGCCTTTAACAGCTGATTTTTATTTTAAACCTTGCCTGTATTGTTTTTATGATAAGTATCTTTTTTATCTGAAATCAGATAAAATTATTTCAGCAAATTTATAGTATGTTAATAGTATGCTTAGATTAAAAGGAGGATTATTATGAAAATTGTAAAGAAACTTTTAGGTATTGCAACAGCGGCAGTTACTACAGCGTTCATTTGTAGTAGCATGACGTCTTCGGTTATCGGTTTTCGTATTTCGGACCCGCAGATGTACGGAGATTATCTCAGTTATCAGCTGGTTGATAATGATGATGATGGTGTTTATGATTGTGTTCGTATATCAGATTGCGATAAGTCGGTTGTAGCAATAGAAATTCCTTCAGAAATTGATAACCTTCCGGTTAAAGAAATAATGAATGCATTTGAAGATTGTATAAATCTTGAAAGCGTAAAAATTCCGGATAGTGTAACTACAATATATGAACTTGCCTTTGCAGGATGTACGAGTCTTGAAGAGATAGTTATTCCTGATAGTGTTTCTGAACTGCGTGGAGCAGTTTTTCATAATTGTGTTTCACTTAAGAAGGTGAAATTATCTGAAAATATAAAAGCACTTTTTGATGGACGTTTTTTGGTTGGAATGCCAATAGGGTTGTTTGAAGGATGTACAAGTCTTGAGGATATAGAAATTCCGGATAGTGTAGATTATGTAGGGGAACGTGCTTTTATTGATACTGCACTTCTTAATAGCCAGACAGGTGTAAAATATGCAGATAACTGGCTGATTGATTGTGATAATGATGTATCAGAAGTTGAAATAAAAGACGGTACAAAAGGAATTGCAGAACAAGCTTTTTATAAATGTGAAAATATTACTGATATAGTAATTCCGGAAAGTGT
>JAZQZW010000015.1:0-6534 GCA_045634285.1 Oscillospiraceae bacterium | reverse complement strand
AATCACTTATACATATTCATTAAAAATAATCGTCATACCCGCATAAATTGTTAACCTGATATTACCTTATGAAAAACCTCCTATACAATGTTTTTTCATACTATAACAGATATTCGCAAATTAAAAATTATGAGTTTAATTACAGCCGCATAATAGCCGCAGTAATAATTGTGCAAAGTTATACAACATATATTTATTGTATACTTTTTTGCAAGAAAAGTCAAGACTTATTTTATAATTTTACTGTCAAATGAGGGTATTTTTTATTATTTTCACGAAATTACTGTATAATTTTCAGCTGCATTATCCTTTGTAGCATGCTCAGTAACATTCAGAACCTTTACTTTAAGAGGTTTGCTGCCCATATTAATTTCAATTTCATCTCCTATTTTTACATCGTATGACGCTCTTGCAATCTTGCCGTTTACAGATATCTTTCCTGCATCACAAGCTTCATTTGCAACAGTTCTTCTTTTTATAAGTCGTGTTATTTTAAGATATTTGTCAAGTCTCATATTATATCCTTTCCTTTTTGATTTAAAACAAAAAGGCAGAGCACTCTGCTCTGCCAAAAAATGTAATCTTATGCGTTTACAGCATCCTTTAAAGCCTTACCAGCCTTGAATGCAGGAGCCTTCTTAGCAGGAACGAGAATTGTTTCGCCTGTTCTTGGATTCTTTGATTCCTTTTCCTTACGGTCACGTACTTCAAATGTACCAAAGCCTACCAGCTGTACCTTATCACCTGCTGTAAGAGCTTCTGTGATTGATGAAATAACAGCTGAAAGAGCCTTTTCTGAATCCTTCTTTGAAAGTTCTGCCTTTTCAGCAATCTGAGCGATTAATTCTGCCTTTGTCATGTTTGATTTCCTCCATCTTTCGTTTCATTTTTCTTTTTTAAGATTATTTTTAGCCTGATGCCAGTAAACATCAAGCTCATCTATGCTAAGAGCTGTCATATCAGCTCCGCTAAGCGTAACAAGTTTTTCAGTTTCCTTAAATCTCTTTATAAACTTTTCACATGCTTTTGTCAGTGCTTCCTCAGCGTCAAGGTCAAGATGCCTTGCTGTGTTGACACATGAAAAAAGCAAATCACCGAATTCTTCTTCTATCTGATTACTGTCACCGGTTTTGATAGCTTCTTCAAGCTCTGCGGTTTCAAGCTTTATGCATTCAAACGCATCGTCAACTGACCTGAAATCCATACCTGCTCTCATAGCTCTCTTGCCAAGCTTCTGGGCACGCATAAGTGCCGGAAGTGATTTGGCAACACTTTCAAGCGTATCTGTATAGGTTTCCTGTCCCTTTGTCTGTTTTTTGATACTGTCCCAGTTTTTAAGAACCTCTCCTGTATCAGAAACAGTTACTTCTCCGAATACATGGGGATGCCTTACAATAAGCTTCTTGCAAAGCTCGTCACATATATCGTCAAAGTTGAAGTTTTCCTTTTCTGTTTCAATCTGACAATGAAAGGCTACCTGAAGCAGTACATCTCCAAGTTCTTCACGCAGAAGCTCTGTATCGTCAAGGTCAATAGCCTCAACAGCTTCATAGACCTCCTCAATAAAATCCTTTCTGATAGATACATGCGTCTGCTCCATATCCCATGGACAACCGCCAGGACTGCGAAGAATACGCATTATTTCAAGCAGATCTTCAATTGTATAATTTTCCTTGAATTCAAAATCTTTCATTTTTTCACCTGCTTAAAGGATTTTTGATACTTCAATTATCGACTAAATTATATAGTACAGCAAATCACCGCAAAATGCAATACTTTTTTTAAAGTTTGGCATTTTAATCAAATAAAAACAATTTATTCGGATATTTCTGTTAATATTCTCGCAGATTAGTCAGCCATAACAACGCCTGTACCAAGACCTGCTGCCTTGTCCTTAAGCTGTGCTGTTCTGAGTTCTGACATTACTCTCTGAATAAAGAAGTTGATTTTCTTTCTGTCTTCGTCATCAGCAGGGATAGCATTAGGAACGATTTCTGTCTTGTAAACACCGCTCTTTGTAAGGAAGTAAACAAAGTTCTTGCCTGAAGTAGGCATATCAAACTTTGTTGTCTTTTCACAGCAACCAAGATAACCTGATGCGTTCTTTACAAAGTCGAATGAAGCCTGTGCAACGCCTCTGTAACGTGAAGCAGCATTTACAAATTCACCACCGAGATTGAAGTAGAGGTTTGCAGAACCATTGATAAAGCATACCATTGTAGCGAGAACAGTAGGTGACATAGGAATATCAATTACGATACCGTAAACCTGCTTTTCTGAAATCGGCACCTTAAAAGGTGTAGGTGGGAAAGTAAGAGCCTTTCCTCTTGCAACAATGTATTGCTGTGATGCAGTATATCTGTCAAGAATTGAACGTTTAGCCATTTTTAAAAATTCCTTTCAATTATATATTTTACACACTTAATGTATGTATTAGTCAAGCATTTCTCTTGTCATCTTTCCTAAAATCTCAATACCCTTTACAATCTGTTCGTCTGTCGGAGTTGAGAAATTAAGACGGAATGATGTTGTTTCATCTGTTTCATTTATCATAAATGCAGTACCGGGAACAACAGCAATTTTGTAATTCCTTACCGCCTTTGTGCAGAATTCTGGCATATTGCTTCCTGCAGGAAGGTCACACCAGATAAACAGACCACCCTCCGGTCTTGTATATTTAATCTTCTTAGAGAAGTGCTTATCCATGTTCTCAAGCATAAGATTGCACTTTCTTCTGTAGATTTCACGGAGTGAAGCAAAATGTGCTTCCATATCACACTGTTGCATGAATTTATAGCATACGACCTGTGACCAGATTGCAGTATGTACATCGGCAACCTGCTTACAGATAACCATTTTCTGAATGATTTCCTTAGGTGCGCAGGCATAACCAACTCTCAGACCAGGAGCAAGTATCTTTGAGAATGAACCTGAATAAATAACTCTGCCCTCTCTGTCCATCGACTTTATCGACGGAACATCTTCGCCTGCAATTCTAAGGTCACCATAAGGGTTATCCTCAAGAATTATAGCATCATATTTACAGGCAAGCTCGTAAACAGCCTTTCTCTTTTCAAGACTCATAGTACCGCCTGTAGGATTCTGGAAGTTTGGAATGAGATATAAAAGCTTCTGTCCTGAAGATTCCTTAAGAGCTTCCTCAAGCTTTTCAAGATTAATTCCGTCTGATTCAAGCTCTACACCCTTGAGAGCAACGTTGTAAGAACGGAACGCATTAAGTGAACCGATAAAGCTCGGTGATTCTGTAATAAGAGTATCACCCTCATTACATAAAACCTTGCAGGCAAATTCATTCGATTGCTGTGCCCCTGATGTGATAATAAGGTCATCAACCTCAGGATTAAAGCAGCCCTTGGCTTCCATCTGTTCCTTAAGAAGATTTCTAAGTGGATTATATCCTTCTGTAACGCTGTACTGAAGCGCAAGAATAGGGTCTTCTTTAAAAATTTCAGCTGATATTTCAGCAATTTTTTCCTTTGGAAAAGCCTCAGGTGCAGGATTTCCTGCTGCAAATGAGATAACCTCAGGGTCAGAAGTAAATTTTAAAATTTCTCTGATAGCCGAAGCCTGAAGTCCTGTTACCTTATCGGAAAATTTATAGTTCATATATTTTTCAACCTCGTTTCATAACCATAAATATAACTGAATATAATTATAACACAAATTCAATCAAGTATCAACATCTTTTTAATTATTTATGTACATTGTTATGCATTTTATATAAAACAACACTAACACAATTAAACAAAATCACAATTCAAGGAGAAAATTTTGAAAAAACAAAGCTTTATAAAAGGCTCGGTCATACTTATTGCATCTGCAATTGTTTCAAAGGCAATAGGAGCACTTTTTAAAATCCCTCTTACAAACATGCTTGGCGGTATAGGAATAAGCAGTTTCAGCTGTGCTTACGGGCTGTTTCTGCCTGTATACTCAGTAACAGCCAACGGTCTGACAACCGCTGTTGCAAAGCTTACTGCCGAAAGCTGTGCAGTTGGAAACTACAAAAACATCAAGAAAATCCGAAATGTTTCACTTGCTATATTTTCTGCTATAGGTTTACTGGGAATGATTGCTGTTGCCGTTATGTCTGAATTTTTCTCAGACAAGGTTGCTGCTTGCCCAGACGCCTTTTTATCTGTGCTTGTAATAGCTCCGTCAGTTCTTTTTGGCTGTATATCTGCTGTTTACAGAGGTTGCTGTGAGGGCATGAGCAATATGTACCCTACTGCCATTTCACAGGTTATAGAGTCCGTTATACGCCTTACGGCAGGTCTTGGTCTTTGTGCCTACGTTCTTGCTAATTCTCAAAAGGTACTTACATATTTTCCGAAAGGTACAGATATTACTGCTGTAGCTTCTGCTGCAGCAATACTTGGAATAAGCCTTTCCACTCTTGCTGGTCTTATTGTAATGTATATCTGGAATACTGATTTTGAGAAATACTCAGATAGTCAATTTTCTACAGACAGTCGAAAAACAATCTGCAAAAAAATCTTCAAAATCTTTATTCCTGTTGCACTGGGAGCTGTTATCACGAACCTCACTTCAGTAATCGACCTTACTACAATTATCCGCTGTCTTGACAAGGCTGTAAAGACCTCACCCGATTATTTTTCACGCAATTATCCTGTAAGTAAACCTGAGGATATTTCGGAATTTTTCTACGGCTCATACACAGGACTTGCGATTACTGTATTTAATCTTATCCCATCTGTAACCAATATGTTTGGCAAAGGGATACTCCCCTCCCTATCGGAAAGCTTTGCAAAAAATGACAAAATCGCCGTAAAAAGACTTTCTGAAAACGTAATTAAAGCAACAGCTTTTATAGGTGTACCATCAGGACTGGGTATTTTTGTGCTTGCAAAACCGATTCTATACTTTCTCTTTTCAGACAGACCAAGTGAAGCCTTTGTATCATCACAAAGCCTTGCAATACTTGGCATAGCTGTAATATTCCTTTCTCTTTCAGTACCATTGTTCAGTTGTTTTCAATCTGCCGGCAGAGCGGACATTCCGGCAAAGCTTATGCTTGTGGGAGTGGCAGTAAAACTTTCAGGCAACCTTATTTTAATCCCCATACCTCAAATAAACATATCAGGTGCAGCAATTTCGACGCTTTTATGTTATTTCGTGATTTTTTTCCTGTGTATCATAATATATCCGAAAGTTTCAGACGTAAAGCCAAATCTTTTCAAAAGCCTTGCACCATCTGTTTTTTCGGGAACAGCCTGTGCTTTGTCTGCATGGCTTGCATATACAAATCTTCCATTTGAAAATAATATTTCTCTGCCTCTGTCCATAGCCACAGGCGGTATTGTATATCTGATTTTTTCTGTCCTTTGCGGAAATATTATCACAAAAAGAAAACTCAATATCAAAAATTAAAATTTCTCTTTTCAATTTTGGGTGGATTACAGGAAACGACATCAATTATATGATTTAAAGTATAAATTCCGTAATGTGTCCATTTGCCAGGGTAATACTCACCACCTTCAAGCTGACAACAATCTGTAATACTGCAAAGATTATCAAGAAGCCTTGATCTTTCAAAAATAATAAAGGTGTTTCCATGCCTTACTTCATAATCATCCCATGAGCAAAATGATTCATTTCTTGTCTGATACAGAATATATCTTTCAAAAGTAATCTCATATACATTGTTTAAATCGGGATATAACTGATTTGCTTTTTCAAGGATCTTTTTTATTTTCGGATTTTCTTCACTGACAGTATCTTGTTGTTGTAGCTTTTCAGATGATGCTACTTTGATTTTTAAAACATTATCATTATTATCGATGATATCAATTGTAAATACCATATCCTCATTACAGTTACCGCCGAACTTTATCATAGTACTACATCCTTTCTGATTTGATATTCAACATCCAACGGAATGATTCTTTAAAATGTAAATTTTAATTTGCCAGCGTGACGCTGGAACCATGTCGCGATTTACTTTACTTGTAATTCGAAATAAACTTCGCGGAATATACTTTAATAAAATTGTTTGTACTTTCTTGCTTGTGCAAGAAAGGTACCAAAGAACACATAATTTTTTTCTTTTCTTCGAAATAGAAAAAAGTTTAATCAAAAAAGAAAAAATTCTATCCGTCATTTTGCAACTAAACTCAGACTGTTTCCCGTGAAAAGAACAATCATACCCGATACAAAACAAACTATATCGGATAGCCAACTTAAAACGCAATACTCCCCGCAAGTAAAAAAAGCAAATTTGAGAGAATTTGTTATTATAAAGTCACTTATAACTGCCTGCTTTAGTATGCGGTAGCTGACAGTACGCAGTATATTAGCAATTATGATTTTACTGTTGTTGCAGTAAGAATAAAGCATTTTGGGAGGACAGTCTGAGTTTTGTAACAGTATGCAGTGACTTTTCTTTGGTCAAACTTTCTTTACAAAGAAAGTTTGGGTATTCTTTTGTAACTTTTCTTGTACAAGCAAGAAAAGTTAAGCAACCAAAATAAAGCGGTAAATTAAAATTTATCT
>JAZQZW010000014.1:0-23623 GCA_045634285.1 Oscillospiraceae bacterium | reverse complement strand
GGGGATGTAAACGGTGAGGGTACCATTGATGCCCCTATTGCAAGAGAGCAGGAGTCTATCATAAAAAGAGTTGTGCGTGATGACGGGCAGAGGGCTGTAACTCATTATAAGGCTCTTTCTTCAAATGAAAAATATTCCCTGCTTGAAATACATCTTGAAACAGGAAGGACACATCAGATAAGAGTACATTTTGCTTATATCGGACATCCTCTTGCAGGGGATGACCTATACGGAGGAAGTCGGGAGGATATAGATTGTCAGGCTCTGCACTGCGGATGTCTTACATTCAGAGAGCCTGTTACAGATGAATTGATAACTATTAAGTCGGATATCAGAGAGGATATGGAAAGGCTTGTATCGGTGTAATTGAAGTATAAATTTATTATATTTTCGTGCTTAAAAAAACAAATTTATTTAAAGTAGGTGCGACATAAAAGTTTTTTGCTAAGCTTTTTTTCAAAAAAGCGTAAAGCGTAAAGGGAGGAAAATTAAAATGGAAAGAATAGCAAGTTTTCAGGTTGACCACAGAAAAATTGATGTAGGTATGTACATATCAAGAGTTGACGGAGATATTATTACATACGATGTAAGAATGGTAAAACCTAATGGCGGAGTTTATCTTGAAACTCCTGCAATGCACACAATTGAACATCTTTTTGCTACATTTGCAAGAAATTCGGAATTCGGCAAGGGTATCGTTTATGTGGGGCCTATGGGATGCCGTACAGGTTTTTATCTCCTTACAAGAGGTATGAGTCATGAGGCAGCTATCAAGCTTGTACGTGACGCTTATACATTTATATCAAAATATGATGACAGAATTCCGGGCTGTTCAGAAGAAGAATGTGGTAATTATAAGGAACACGACCTTGCCGGTGCAAGAAAAGCTGTACTTCCTTTGCTGAAAGCCCTGGAAAATTATTCTGTCGAAATGCTGGAATACGATTGGCATATGATATAAAAAACATAGCTTGTTTTTGTGCAATTCTACAAAGAATTGTCGAAGTAAGGTAAATGTATACAAATCGACTTGTCTTTTCTTGTGAAGATGGTATAATACTTTCACGATGTAACTGATTTGTAACAAAATGAAATCAGTTTGTTTCTCTCTGTACATATATGATGCAGAGACTTGTGAAAGGAGATACTCATGAAAAACAGAAATTCAAAGACAAGTCGAATATATTCTATGGTTATGAATTGTACTGCACCTGTGCTGACAGCAATTTTTATAGGCGGTGCGGCATGCTGGGCAGCAGAAATTCAGTATGGCGAGCCTGTGGAATACACTAAAAATCCGCAGTCGGTTTCGGTAATGTCGATGCAGGAAAGAAAAATCGTATCTTTTCCTGACGAGCATACTGAAACTGCACTTCCTGTTTCTGAAATTGCAGTGATGGATAATGCCAATTCGGGAGCAGAGCTTGTGGAGGCGTGCGGCATTTACATTGGTGATGAGTTTGTAGGTGCGGTATCTGATGGTGAAGCGGTTGCTCAGGAACTGACCGGTATGCTTGAGGATTATCGTAATGATGAGGGTGTGATTGAAGCTGATTTTGCAGTTGAGCCTGATATCAAGCAGGGACTTTATCGTACAGAAGCTCTTGTTGATGAAACGGACATGACACAGTTTCTGACAGGCGAAAAGAAGATAGTTTCTGAATATACCGCTGAAAAGGAGGATACTCCTGAAAAGATTGCTGAAGATTTCGGAATGAGTGTTGAGGAAGTAAAGGAGCTGAATCCCGAAATAGAACAGGCTGAAAAGCAACTTGAAAACGGTGTGCAGGTGAAAATCAAAGAAACTGTTTCTGTATTGCCTGTAAAATACACACGTGAGGAACAGGAAGAAGAAATCATTGAAATTGACTCCTACAGCTACAATGATAATTATGAACTTGTTTCTGATGGTATAAAGGGCAGAAAGCTTAGTACCTATGCTGTTACCTATATTGACGGCGAAGAAGTATCAAGAAAGCTTACATCTACAGAAACGATTGAGCTTCCGCAGGAAGATACTGAAACAGAGTACGCCTATACAAATGTGACTGAAGATACAAAGTCTGCTGACAAAGTTCAGCTTCAGACCGAAAGTATACCAGAAACTGAAAATATCTTTTCTGGCAGCTTTATATGGCCTGTTAATGGCGGATATGTAAGTGACCCGTTTATAAGTGACAGAAATCACAAGGGACTTGATATCGCAGCACCATCAGGTACGGATATCTATGCCTCAGACAGCGGAACTGTAATTGAAGCGGGCTGGAATACAGGCGGTTATGGATATTGTGTTGTTATCGACCATGCCAATGGCTATACAACCCTTTATGCTCATGCGAGTGAAGTTTATGTAAGTGTTGGACAGATTGTGTCACAGGGAGATCTTATTGCGGCAGTCGGCACAACAGGCGATTCGACAGGAAATCATTGTCATTTTGAAGTGAGATATGGCGGAAGTTATTTGAATCCGCAGGATTTTGTGTGATTGTTAAAATCAACAAAAAAACTGAGAAAAGTTCATGAAAATTCTATATACAAAAATTTACAAAACTATTGCAAAACATGTGGGTGTATGCTATAATATATTTGCGTGATTGCAACAGATATGCGATGAAGCGGGAGGTTGCCGGCGGTATGTCGGGTAGTTTCCGTGGAGTATGTCCGATTTAAAACCGGGCGACTGAGATATTTAAGCACAGTTGGTGTATTACTTAAAAGCTATAAAAAGCTATGAGTATGCGTAAATTGTGTCCTGATGACAGTAACCCCGGGTTTTGATATTGAATAGTAACAAAACTCGGGTTTTTTATTTGTCAGGGTCAGGGAACACGCGGAAGCGTGGGATATTTCAATTTCCGTCCCCATATTATGCATTTAAGGAGGCGAAAAAGGTGGCAGTCAACGAAAAGATCAGAATCAAGATCAAGGGATACGAACACGCAACAGTTGATGCAGCAGCTGCAAAGATTGTAGAAGCGGCTAAGAGAAGCGGTGCAAGAGTTTCAGGACCAATTCCACTTCCGACAAACAAAGAGGTTATCACAATCCTCAGAGCCGTTCACAAGTACAAGGACAGCCGTGAGCAGTTCGAAATGAGAACTCATAAGAGACTCATCGATGTAATCAGACCAACTGCTAAGACAACTGATGCACTTCAGAAGCTTGAAGTACCAGCTGGTGTGGACATCGTAATGGAAGTTAAATAATAACTTTCACCCAAAAACGTTTCACAGAAAATCCGCTGTGAATCAAGACGGAAAAATTTCCGCCGGTCATGTTGACTTTCAGGTCAACCAATAACCTAATAGGAGGAAATATACATGAAAAAAGGTATTATCGGCAAGAAAATCGGTATGACACAGATTTTCGATGAATCAGGAAAAGTTATTCCTGTAACAGTAGTTGAAGCCGGTCCTTGTGTAGTTGTTCAGAAGAAGACTGTTGAAAACGACGGTTACGAAGCTGTTCAGCTCGGTTTCGGCGAAGCTAAGGTTTCAAGAACTAACAAGCCGATGAAGGGTCACTTTGACAAGGCAGACGTAGCTTGCAAGAAGCAGCTCAAGGAATTCAGACTTGACGATTGCGCAGCAGTTAATGTTGGCGACGTTTTAAAGGCTGATACTTTTGAAGTAGGCGACATGGTAGATGTCAGCGGTACAAGCAAGGGTAAAGGATTCCAGGGTACAATCAAGCGTCACAACTTCTCAAGACTCAAGGAAACACACGGTACAGGTCCTGTACACAGA
The DNA here is from genome assembly GCA_045634285.1 of Oscillospiraceae bacterium. GTDB lineage: Bacteria > Bacillota > Clostridia > Oscillospirales > Ruminococcaceae > Porcipelethomonas. Next base: position 19,877 of record JAZQZW010000014.1, on the reverse strand, counting down.
CACGCAGGTTCAATGGGTGCTTGTTCATCACCTTCAAGAATCTTCAAGGGCAAGGGTATGCCTGGTCAGATGGGTAATGAAAAGGTTACTGTTCAGAACCTCGAAGTTGTTAAAATTGATGTTGAAAACAATCTTATCGCACTCAAGGGTGCAATTCCAGGTCCTAAGGGCGGAATCGTATCTATCATCGACAGTGTGAAGGCTTAAGGAAGGAGGAAGCATAAATGTCAAAGGTTTCAGTTTTTGATATGGCAGGAAAGCAGGTTGCAGAAACAGAGCTTTCAGATGCTGTATTCGGTATCGAACCAAACGAAGCTGTAATGCATGCAATGGTTGTTAACTACCTCGCTAACCAGCGTCAGGGTACTCAGTCAACTCTCACACGTACAGAAGTTCGTGGCGGCGGCAGAAAGCCATGGAGACAGAAGGGTACAGGTCATGCAAGACAGGGTTCAATCCGTGCTCCTCAGTGGACACACGGTGGTGTTGCTCTCGGTCCTAAGCCAAGAGATTACAGCTATACACTTAATAAGAAGGTAAAGAGACTTGCTATGAAGTCAGCATTATCTTCAAAGGCTCAGAATGAAAATCTTATTGTTCTTGATGCTCTCAATCTTGAAGGCTTCAAGACAAAGACAGTTGTTGAAATGCTCAAGGCTTTAAACGTTGACGGTAAGGCTCTTATCGTAACAGCAGAAGCAGACCAGAAGGTTGTTAAGAGCGCAGCTAACATTCCGGGCGTTAAGACAGCAGCAGTTAATTCACTTAACGTTTATGATATCTTAAACCACGATAAGTTCATCGTTGTTAAGAACGCTGTCGAAAAAATCGAGGAGGTGTACGCATAATGAAAGCACCACAGGATATCATCCTCAAACCGGTTATCTCTGAAAGAAGTATTGATATGCTCCCTTCAGGTAAGTATACATTCAGAGTTGCTAAGGATGCTAACAAAGTTGAGATAGCAAAGGCAGTAGAACAGCTCTTCAGCGTAGAAGTTACTAAGGTAAACACAATGAACTGCAACGGTCGTACAAGACGTGTTGGCAGATTCGTAGGCAAGAAGGCTGACTGGAAAAAGGCTATCGTTACAATAAATCAGGAACCAGCAGATAAGAAGACAAAGTCTTCAATCGAGTTCTTTGACGGCTTATATTAATAGATAAGCTTTTAGGTATGGGAGTAATGCTCCCGCAAACAATGCATTTAAGGAGTGAAAACAATGGCAATAAAGACCTATAAACCGACAACTCCTTCACGTCGTCAGATGACTTGTACTGACTACTCAGGATTGTCAAAGGTTGCTCCGGAGAAGAGTCTGCTTGAACCTCTCAAGAAGAAGTCAGGTAGAAACAGCTACGGAAGAATTACAGTTCGCCACAGAGGCGGCGGCTCAAGAAGAAAATACCGTATCATCGACTTCAAGCGTGATAAGGACAACATGAATGCTACTGTTATGACACTGGAATATGATCCAAACCGTTCAGCATTTATCGCCCTTGTTCAGTATGAAGACGGCGAAAAGAGATACATCCTTGCACCAAATGGTCTCAAGGTTGGAGATACAGTTTGCTCAGGTCCTGACGCTGATATCAAGCCAGGTAATGCACTTGCAATGACTAACATTCCAGTAGGTACATTTATCCACGCTATCGAACTTTATCCAGGCAGAGGCGCTCAGATGGTTCGTTCAGCCGGTAACATGGCTCAGCTCATGGCTAAGGAAGGTAAGTACGCACTTGTTAGACTTCCATCAGGCGAACTCAGAAACGTGCCTATCAATTGTAAGGCTACAATCGGTCAGGTAAGTAACATTGACCACGAAAACGTAAACTTAGGTAAGGCCGGAAGAACACGTCACTTAGGTATCAGACCTACAGTAAGAGGTTCTGTAATGAACCCTTGCGATCACCCACACGGTGGTGGTGAAGGTAAGTCACCTATCGGTCGTCCGGGACCTGTTACTCCTTGGGGTAAACCAGCACTTGGTTACAAGACCCGTAAGAAGCACAACCGTTCTGACAAGTTTATCGTAAGACGCAGAAACGGTAAATAATCGCTGAAAGGAGGAACTGATTAATGAGCAGAAGCATTAAAAAGGGCCCTTACGTTCAGGAGGTTCTTTACAAGAGAGTTGTTGCAATGAACGAAGCAGGTGAAAAGAAGGTTCTCAAGACATGGAGCAGATCTTCAACAATTTTCCCTGAATTCGTAGGTCACACATTTGCAGTTCATGACGGACGCAAGCACGTTCCGGTATATGTTACAGAAGATATGGTAGGTCACAAGCTTGGTGAGTTTGCTCCTACAAGAACATACAAGGGACACGCTGGTTCAAAGACTACAAACAACGGCAAGAAATAAGCGGAAGGAGGAATTCAGATGGAAGCTAGAGCATATCTGAGAAACGCTCGTATCGCACCTAGAAAGGTACAGGTTGTTCTTGATCTTATCAGAAATAAACCTGTTGATGTTGCACTTGCTACTCTCAATTATACACCAAAGGCTGCATGTGAAATACTTGAAAAGCTTTTGAAGTCCGCTATTGCAAACGCTGAAAACAATCACAACATGAACAAGGATGACCTTTATGTTGCAGAATGTTTTGTTTGTCCGGGTCCTATAATGAAGAGAATCATGCCAAGAGCACAGGGCAGAGCATATAGAATTTTAAAGAGAACATCACACGTTACAATTGTTCTTAAAGAAAAAGATTAATCCCAAGGAGGTTTAACAATGGGCCAGAAAGTTAATCCACACGGTCTCCGTGTCGGCGTTATAAAAGATTGGGATTCTCGCTGGTTTGCGAATAAGTCAACTTTTGGCGACACTCTTGTTGAAGATTACAACGTTCGTAACTACATTAAGAAGAACTTGTATGCAGCAGGTGTTCCAAAGATTGAAATTGAAAGATTCGCTGAAGATAAGGTTAGAATCCACATTCACTGCGCAAAGCCTGGTATCGTAATCGGTCGTGGCGGTGCAGAAATCGAAAAGCTCCGTCAGAAGCTTGAAAAGATGATGAACAAGCAGGTTGCTGTTAACATCGTTGAAGTAAAAAATCCTGACATTAATTCAAAGCTCGTTGCTGAAAAGATTGCTTTCGATCTTGAAAACAGAGTTTCATTCAGAAGAACTATGAAGCAGGCTATCGGCAGAGCAATGCGTCTCGGCGCTAAGGGTATCAAGGTTATGGTATCTGGTCGTCTTGGCGGTGCTGAAATTGCAAGAAGTGAAACATACCACGAAGGTACAATTCCACTTCAGACAATCAGAGCTGACATCGACTACGGCGTTGCAGAAGCTGCTACAACATACGGTCGTCTCGGTATCAAGGTTTGGATCTATAAGGGCGAAGTTTTAAAGGGTGACGCTGCTAAGGCAGAAGAATCAAAGAACAAGTCAGGCAGAGACAACAGAAGAAGAAATAACCAGAGACGTGACAATAAAGTCAGAGAAGCTAAAAGAGAAGGAGGTAACCAGTAATGCTACTTCCAAAGAGAGTTAAATACCGTCGTGTTCACAGAGGACGTATGACAGGTAAGGCTACAAGAGGCAATAAGGTAAGCTACGGAGATTTCGGTCTTCAGGCTTTAGAGCCAACATGGATCACTTCAAATCAGATTGAAGCTGCTCGTATCGCTATGACACGTTATATCAAGCGTGGCGGTCAGGTTTGGATCAAGATTTTCCCAGATAAGCCGGTTACACAGAAGGCTGCCGGTGTTCGAATGGGTTCCGGTAAGGGTGCTCCTGAATACTGGGTAGCAGTAGTTAAGCCAGGCAGAGTAATGTTTGAAATTGCAGGCGTTCCAGAAGAAACTGCAAGAGAAGCTATGCGTCTGGCTATGCACAAGCTCCCAATCAAGTGTAAGTTTATAACAAAGGCAGAGCAAGGAGGCGAGCAGTAATGAAGGCATCTGAAATCAGAGAAATGTCAGTTGAAGAATTAAACGAAAAGCTCACTGGCTTAAAAGAAGAACTTTTTAACCTTCGTTTCCAGCTTGCTGTAAATCAGCTTGAGAATACAGCTCGCTTAAAGGCTGTTAAGAAGGATATCGCCAGAATCAAGACAGTTCTTCGTGATACTGAAATCAAGTCTGGCGTTAACAGTTAAGAAAGGGAGGATTTAGCTATGTCTGAGAGAAACCTTAGAAAAACAAGGGTTGGTAAAGTTGTAAGCGACAAGATGGACAAAACTATCGTTGTTGCTATCGCTGACAATGTTAAACACCCACTTTATAAGAAGATCATCAAGCGTACAGTAAAGCTCAAGGCGCATGATGAAAAGAACGAATGCCGTATCGGCGATCGTGTTGAAATTATGGAAACACGTCCTTTATCAAAGGATAAGAGATGGCGTGTAATCAACATCATTGAAAGAGCTAAGTAATCAATTAAATAGAAGAGGAAACGATTTAAAGCGAAACGTTTCTGAAAGGAGGAACTCGCTGTGATTCAGATGCAGTCTTATATGAAGGTTGCCGACAACACAGGTGCAAAGGAACTCCAGTGCATCAGAGTTTTAGGCGGCACACGCAGAAGATATGCTAATATCGGCGACGTCGTTGTTGCATCAGTAAAGAAAGCAACACCCGGCGGAGTTGTAAAGAAGGGCGATGTTGTTAAAGCAGTTATCGTGCGTTCAGCAAAGGGCCTTAGAAGAGAAGACGGCACATACATTCGTTTTGACGAAAATGCTGCTGTAATCATCAAGGAAGATAAGAATCCAAAGGGTACACGTATTTTTGGACCTGTAGCAAGAGAACTTCGTGACAAGGAATACATGAAGATTTTAAGCCTTGCTCCGGAAGTATTATAATGGAGGTGTCATGATGAGTAAAGTACACGTTAAAACAGGTGACACAGTCGTTTTACTGACAGGTGACTACAAGGACAAATACGAAGACGGCGGCAAGAGAAAAACTGGTAAGGTTTTAGAAGTCAGCCCTAAGGAAGGCAAGGTTATCGTTGAAGGTATCAATATGATAACTAAGCACATGAAGCCAACAAGAATGGGTCAGTCAGGTGGTATCATCAAGGCTGAATCACCAATCTACGCTTCAAAGGTTCAGCTCGTTTGCCCAGAATGCGGCAAGCCAACAAGAGTTGGTCACACTTTTGAAGAAAAGGGCGACAAGAAAGTTAAGCTCCGTGTTTGCAAGAAATGCGGCAAGTCATTCAAATAAAGAGGAGAAACGACAATGGCAAGATTAAAAGACTATTATGTTAATACCGTAGCTCCTGCAATGATGAAGAAGTTCAACTACAAGAGCGTTATGGAAATTCCAAAGCTCGACAAGGTTATTATTAACGTTGGTGCCGGTGAAGCAATTTCAAACTCAAAGGTTATCGACGCAATCATTAACGATCTTACAATTATTACAGGTCACAAGCCTGTAGTGTGCAGAGCTAAGAAATCAGTAGGTAACTTCAAGCTCCGTGAGGGTATGGCAATCGGCGTTAAGGTTACACTCAGAAGAGAAAATATGTACGAATTCGTAGATAAGCTCTTCAACGTAGCTTTCCCACGAGTAAGAGACTTCAGAGGTATCAATCCTAACTCTTTCGACGGAAGAGGCAACTACTCAACAGGTATCAAGGAACAGCTTATTTTCCCTGAAATCGAGTACGATAAGATTGATAAGGTAAGAGGTATGGATATAAACTTTATCACAACAGCTAAGACTGATGAAGAAGCAAAAGAGCTCCTCTCATTAATGGGCGCTCCATTTGCTAAATAATTAGGGAGGATAATTTCAAATGGCAAAAAAATCTATGATAAATAAGCAGCAGAGAACTCCCAAGTATTCCACCAGAGCTTACAACAGATGTAAAATCTGTGGCAGACCACACGCTTATTTAAGAAAATTCGGCATCTGCCGTATCTGTTTCAGAGAACTGGCACACAAGGGTCAGATTCCTGGTGTAAAGAAGTCAAGCTGGTAAAAATACAAAGGAGGTCATTGGCATGCAGATTACTGATACAATCGCAGATTTATTGACAAGAATTCGTAATGCGAATTCTGCTAAGCACGCCACAGTTGACGTTCCTGCTTCAAATGTAAAGAAGGCTATTACACAGATCCTCGTTGATGAAGGATATGTTAAGAGCTTTCAGGTCATTGATGACGGTAAGCAGGGGGTTATCAGAATCACTCTGAAGTACTGTGACGGAAAGTCACCTGTAATTACAGGTCTTCGCAGGGTTTCAAAGCCTGGTTTACGTATTTATTCAAGTTGCGAAGATATGCCTAAGGTTAGAAAGGGTCTCGGCGTAGCAATCGTTTCTACATCTAAGGGAATCATGACAGACAAGAAGGCTCGTGAGCTTAACGTAGGCGGCGAGGTTTTAGCATTCGTTTGGTAAGGAGGACAGGGAAATGTCACGTATAGGAAAAATGCCAATCAGCGTCCCTGCCGGTGTTGATGTAACAATCAACGACAACAATGTTGTAACTGTTAAGGGTCCTAAGGGCACACTTGAAAGAACATTCTCAAGTGCTATGAAAATTGAAAAGGATGGCGAAACAATTACTGTTACACGTCCTAATGATTTAAAGGTTAACAGAAGTCTTCACGGCCTTACAAGAACACTTATCGCTAATATGGTTGAAGGTGTTACTAACGGCTTCTCAAAGACTCTTGAAATTGAAGGTGTCGGCTACCGTGTGGCTAAGCAGGGTAAGGACTTAGTTATGAACCTCGGTTACTCACATCAGGTTATTATGCCTGAACCAGAGGGCATCACAGTAGAAGTTCCACAGCCGAACAAGATTATCGTAAACGGAATCGACAAGCAGGCTGTTGGTCAGTTTGCTGCCGAAGTTCGTGAAAAGCGTCCACCTGAGCCATATAAGGGCAAGGGAATCAGATATGCCGGCGAAAGAATTATCCGCAAGGAAGGTAAGGCCGGTAAGGGCAAGAAGTAATAAAGGAGTGAATTTGCAATGATTAAAAAGGCTGATACAAAAAAAGCCAGAGCAAAAAGACATGCCAGAGTTCGTGCTAAGATTTCCGGTACTCCTGAACGTCCTCGTCTGAATGTTTTCCGTTCAGCTAAGCACATTTATGCACAGGTTATTGATGATGTGAACGGTGTAACACTTTGTTCTGCTTCAAGTATGGATAAGGAATTTGACGGAAACGGCGGAAACGTAGAAGGTGCACGTAAGGTTGGCGAAATGGTTGCTAAGCGTGCTTCAGATAAGGGTATTGCTGAAGTTGTATTTGACAGAGGCGGTTTCCTCTATCACGGAAGAATTAAAGAGCTCGCAGAAGCAGCTCGTGAAAACGGACTGAAGTTCTAAGAAGGAGGTAATACTTTTGGCTAATATAGATGCTAAAACAATGGAACTTTCTGAAAAAGTTGTTGCCATTAACAGAGTATCAAAGACAGTTAAGGGTGGTAGAATCATGAAGTTTTCTGCACTCGTAGTTGTTGGTGACGGTAACGGCACAGTAGGCTTCGGTCTCGGTAAATCAGGTGAAGTTCCTGACGCTATCCGCAAGGGTATTGAAGATGCTAAGAAGAATCTTGTTAAGATTCCTATGTACGGTACAACAATTCCACACGAAATCGTTGGTGCTTTCGGTGCAGGCAGAGTTCTTATGAAGCCAGCTGCTCCTGGTACTGGTGTTATCGCCGGTGGTCCGGTTCGTGCGGTTATCGAAATGGCAGGTATCAAGGATATCAGAACAAAGTCTCTTCGTTCAAACAATCCTTGCAACGTAGTAAGAGCTACAATCAACGGACTTATGTCATGCATGTCAGCTAAGGATGTAGCTGCTAAGCGTGGTAAGTCAATCAAGGAAATTTTAGGTTAAGGAGTGAGCTAACATGGCAAAGCAGATTAAGCTCGTAAAGAGCCTTATTGGTAGAAAAGACGACCAGATTGCTACTGCTCATTCACTTGGTCTCAAGAAAATCGGTCAGGTAACAGTTCAGCCTGACAATGAGCAGACAAACGGTAAAATCAAGAAGATTTCTCATCTTGTAGAAGTTTCAGAATGCTAAACTAAGGAGGTGCAACATAATGAAGTTACACGAATTATCACCGGCACCGGGTTCAGTTTCTGAACGCAAGCGTATCGGCAGAGGTCACGGTTCAGGTAACGGCAAGACAGCCGGCAAGGGTCACAAGGGTCAGAACGCACGTTCAGGCGGTGGCGTTAGAATCGGTTTCGAAGGCGGACAGATGCCGCTTATCAGAAGAATTCCTAAGAGAGGATTCAATAACATCTTTGCTAAGAAGTTCGCAACTGTTAATGTTTCAGAATTAAACAAGTTCAATGACGGTGTAGTTGTTGACACAGAAATGCTTATCGCTTCAGGTCTTATCAAGAAGGCTTACGATGGCGTTAAGGTTTTAGGCGATGGCGAACTTACATCAAAGGTAACAGTTAAGGCTGCTAAATTCTCAAAGAGCGCAATTGAAAAAATTGAAAAGGCTGGCGGGAAAGCAGAGGTGATTTAATGTGTTCGAAACAATAAGAAACGCATGGAAAGTTGCGGAAATTCGTAAAAAGCTTTTGTTCACATTATTAATCATCATCGTATTCAGATTTGGTAGTGCACTTACAGTTCCATTCCTTGATACAGAAACAGTAAGAGGCTGGATGGATCAGAATGCAACTGGCGGTAACTTCCTTGAATACCTTAATGTATTGACAGGTGGTGCGCTTTCAAAAGCTGCATTACTTTCACTGTCAATTACTCCATTCATCAATGCTTCGATTATCATACAGCTTCTGACCTATGCTCTTCCACCGCTGGAAAGACTTCAGGCAGAAGGTGAAACAGGTCGAAAGAAACTCAATCAGATAACGGCAATTGTTGCTACGGGACTTGCGATTTTCATGTCTGTTGCATATTACTTCACACTTAAGAACATGGGTGCTGTAACATACACAACAGGTTTTGAAGGCGTTTTTGCCGCAATCGTAATTGTCTGCTGTTTCGTTGCAGGTGCTATGCTTGTAGTATGGCTTGGTAACAGAATCAACGACAAGGGCATCGGTAACGGTGTTTCAATGATTCTCTTTGCCGGTATCGTTGCAAGATTCCCGACAGATATTGGTACTCTTGTAGAGCTTACTAAGAATGATCCTTCAAAGTATCTTCTTATCTCAATTGTAATCGCACTTGTTTTCATATTCATGATTGGTTTTGTTGTGTTTATGAATGAGTCGGAAAGAAAAATTCCAATTCAGTACGCAAAACGTGTTGTTGGCAGAAAACAGTACGGCGGACAGAATACACATATTCCTGTAAAGGTTTGCATGAGTGGTGTTATGCCGATTATCTTTGCAATGTCATTTATGTCACTTCCAAGTACAATCGGTATGTTCAAGCCTGCATATACAAATCCTGAAGGTGCATGGCAGAATTTCTATAACGGATTCCTCAGCTTCTTCAGCACACAGTCATGGACATATGCACTTCTCTATTTCTTCCTGATTATTGCATTCAACTACTTCTACGTTTCAATGCAGTACAATCCGATTGAAATTGCAAACCAGCTTAGACAGAACAACGGTGCTATTCCGGGTATCAGACCTGGTAAGCCAACATCTGATTACATTCAGAGAGTTCTGTCAAAAATCACACTCGTTGGTGCGGTATTCCTCGGTATCATCGCAATCTTCCCGATTTTCCTCGGTATGTTCGATGGAAACCTTGCAAGCCTCTCAATGGGTGGTACAACAATGCTTATCGTTGTAAGCGTTGCTCTCGAAACAGTTCGTACACTGGAATCACAGATGATGATGCGTCATCACAAGGGATTTCTTGAATAAGGAGGGTCCGTTATGAATTTAATCTTATTAGGTGCTCCTGGTGCAGGTAAGGGTACACAGGCTGAAGTAATTTCAGAAGCTCTTAATATTCCACAGATTTCAACAGGTAACATCCTGCGTGAAGCTGTTAAGAACGGTACAGAATACGGTCTTAAAGCAAAGGCTGCTATGGAAAGCGGCTCTCTGGTTTCTGACGATGTTGTTATCGGAATTTTAAAAGACAGAATTGCTGAGGACGATTGCAAGAATGGCTTCATTCTTGATGGTTTCCCAAGAACCGTTCCTCACGCAGAAGCTCTCGACAGCATGGGCGTTCAGATTGACAAGGTTGTTGAGATTTTTGTAGAGGATGCTACAATCCAGCAGAGACTCTCAGGCAGAAGAGTTTGTGAGGACTGCGGCGCTTCATATCACATGGAATTCAAGCCAACAAAGGTTGAAGGCAAGTGTGACAAGTGCGGCGGAAACGCTGTACAGCGTAAGGATGATCATCCTGATACAGTTATTGAGCGTTTAAAGGTTTATCATGAACAGACAGCTCCGCTCAAGGATTTCTATTCAAAGCAGGGCAAGCTTGAAACTGTTGTAGGACAGGACGATGTTGCAGAAACATCAAAGCTTACACTCAAGGCAGTTGGAGCATAATAAATGATAAGTATCAAATCTTCCACAGATTTAGCTAAAATGCGTCAGGCCGGTTTAATCGCCGGCAGGGCATTGAAGCTTGCAGGTGAATCAATTAAATCCGGTATGACTACCAAAGTTCTTGACAAGATAGTTCATGACTACATTGTCAAGTGTGGTGCAAAACCATCTTTCTTAGGATATGGCGGATTTCCCGCAAGCGCCTGTATATCAATCAATAATGAAGTAATTCATGGTATTCCAAGTCACAAGGTAAAAATCCAGGAAGGTGATATCGTAAGCGTCGACGTTGGTGCTTTTTACGATGGATTTCACGGAGACACCTGTGCAACATTCGCCTGCGGAAAAATTTCTGATGAGGCACAGCAGCTTCTTGATGTAACAAAGGCAAGCCTTTACGAAGGCATAGCTGCTGCAAAGGTCGGCGCAAGACTGGGAGATGTTTCTCATGCAGTTGAAGAATACTGTGCGTCAAGAGGATACGGAATTGTCAGAAATTACACAGGACATGGAATCGGCAGAAATCTTCATGAAGAACCTGAAGTTCCGAACTTCGGAAAAGCAGGACATGGTCCGAGAATAGTTTCGGGTATGACATTTTGCATTGAACCTATGATTAATGCAAAGGGTGATGCAGTAAGAGTTTTAAAGGACGGCTGGACTGTTGTTACGGCAAGCGGTTCATTATCAGCCCACTTTGAGCATACAATTGCAATAACACCTGACGGACCTGTTATTATGACAGAGCCATGATGATAGAAAAAGGTATGGTTGTGAAAGCAACAGCCGGAAAAGAATGCGGGAACCTTTTTGCTGTGACAGAGTTTGATGAAAAATCAGCTTTTATAGCAGATGGCAGAAAGCGAAAGCTTTTAAAACCAAAGAAAAAAAGTTTAAAGCATTTGAGATTTACCGATAATATCATTGAAATGAATGATATAACTGATAAGAAGCTTAGAAATGTACTCAGAAATCTGGGTACACCGTAACCGATAAGGGGAGGTATATATTTTGTCTAAGGAAGATGTAATTGAATTAGAGGGCGTTGTAGAGGAAGCACTCCCGAACGCAATGTTCAAGGTTAAGCTCCCGAACGACCATACAATTCTTGCACATGTATCAGGCAAGCTGAGAATGAACTATATCCGTATAGTTCCTGGCGATAAGGTAACAGTTGAAATGTCACCTTATGACCTGACTAAGGGCAGAATCACTTGGAGAGCCAAGTAATTGGCTGTAAACCCGAAGCATTATTTCAAAAGATGCTTCTGATAAATTAAAGGAGGTAATTTCAATGAAAGTTAGACCTTCAGTTAAACCTATTTGCGAAAAATGCAAGGTTATAAAGCGCAAGGGCAAAATAATGGTAATTTGCGAAAATCCAAAGCATAAACAGCGTCAGGGTTAATTTCCTGACATCTTATTAACGGAGGTGCTATTCAGCAATGGCAAGAATTTCTGGTGTTGACCTGCCAAAAGATAAAAGAGTTGAAATCGGTTTAACTTATATCTATGGTATCGGTCGTCAGACTGCTACAACAATCCTTAAGGAAACAGGCGTTAACCCTGACACAAGAGTTAAGGATTTATCAGAAGAAGATGTAGCAAAGCTGCGTGATTATATCGATAAAAACTGTAATGTTGAAGGTGATCTTAGAAGAGAAATCGCTTTAAACATCAAGAGACTTGTTGAAATCGGTTGCTACAGAGGCGTTCGTCACCGTAAGGGTCTCCCTGTTAGAGGACAGAGAACTAAGACAAACGCAAGAACTCGTAAGGGTCCTGTAAAGACAATCGCTAACAAGAAGAAGTAAGGAGGGTATGAACTAAATGGCACAGGTAAAAGGTAAAAAGGTTGCTATCAGAAGACGTAGAGAACGTAAGAACATCGAAAACGGCGCTGTTCATATCCAGTCTACTTTCAACAATACAATAGTAACAATTACAGATACTCAGGGTAACGCTCTTTCATGGGCAAGTGCAGGCGGACTTGGCTTCAGAGGTTCAAGAAAGTCTACACCATTTGCTGCACAGACAGCAGCTGAAACAGCAGCTAAGGCAGCTATGGAACACGGTCTTAAGAGTGTTGAAGTTTACGTTAAGGGTCCTGGTTCAGGCAGAGAAGCTGCAATCAGAGCTTTACAGACAGTAGGTCTTGAAGTTAAGATGATCAAGGACGTAACTCCAATCCCACACAACGGATGCCGTCCTCCAAAGAGAAGACGTGTCTAATTTACAGGAGGTGTAAAGAAGTTGGCTATTAATAGAGAACCAATTCTCAAGAGATGCAGATATTTAGGTATCAGCCCACAGGTTATGGGTATTGCTAAGGAAAGTAAGCGTAACCCTAACGCAAACAAGAGAAAGAAAGTTTCAGAATACGGAATGCAGCTCAAGGAAAAACAGAAGCTCAAATTCATCTATGGTGTTCTTGAAAAACCTTTCTATCACTATTTTGAAATCGCTGAAAAGATGGAAGGTAAGGCCGGTGAAAACCTCCTTACAATCCTTGAATCACGTCTTGACAACGTAGCTTTCAGAATGGGTATGGCTCTTACAAGAAGAGAAGCAAGACAGCTCGTTTCACACGGTCATTTCATGGTAAATGGCAAGAGAGTTGACATCCCTTCATTCAGAGTTAAGGTTGGCGACGTTATCGAGCTTTGCGAAAACAGCAAGAAGAGCGATAAGTTCAAGGATGTTGCTGAAGCAACTAAGGGCAGAGTAATCCCACTTTGGCTTGAAGCTAACAGAGATGCAGCAACTGCTAAGGTTGTTCGTATGCCTGTTAAGAGTGATCTCGACTACGAAGTTGAAGAAACATTCATCGTCGAACTTTACTCAAAATAATAGTAATATTTATATTATTATTAGCCTGTTGATTATATATAAATAAGTGATTGCAAAATAGGAGGGTTCTTATGCTTGAAAAAATCGTAAAGCCGGAAATTGATACTGTCGAGCTCAGAAGTGATGGCAAATACGGAAAGTTTGTTTTATCACCGCTTGAACGTGGTTACGGTATTACATTAGGTAACAGTCTGAGACGAGTATTACTCTCCTCGCTGCCCGGTGTCGCAGTCAACTCTGTAAAGATTGACGGCGTACATCACGAGTTATCAACAATTCCGGGTGTTAAAGAGGATGTTACAGAAATCATCCTTGCAATTAAAGGCCTTACAGCTAAGCTTTACAGCGAAGGACCAAAAACAGTATATATCGAAGCCGAAGGTGAATGTGAAGTTACAGCCGGAGATATCAAGACTGATTCAGAAGTGAACATTCTTGATCCGGGAATGCATATTGCTACACTCGGCAAAGACGCAAAGCTTTACATGGAAATCACTATTGATCGTGGCAGAGGTTATGTATCAGCAGAACGTAATAAACAGCAGATGGGCAACATGCCAATCGATGTTATTGCAGTTGACAGCATCTATACTCCTGTTTTGAAGGTTAATTACAAGGTCGAAGACACACGTCTTGGCCAGGTAACTGATTTCGATAAGCTTACAATAGAGGTATGGACAGACGGTACTATCTCAGCTAAGGAAGCTTTGTCGCAGGCAGCCAATCTCCTCAACGAGCATCTTAAGTTATTCGTTGATCTCTCAGAAGAGTCAATAATAGCTGAAGTATTAGTCGAGCAGACAGACAAGGGTAAAGAAAAGATCCTTGAGATGACCATTGAGGAACTTGACTTATCGGTACGTTCATTCAACTGTCTCAAACGTGCCGGAATTAACACCGTTGATGACTTAATTAATAAGTCTGAAGAAGAAATGATGAAGGTTAGAAACCTTGGTAAAAAATCCTTTGATGAGGTCAAAGAAAAGCTTCAATCACTTGGTTTTGATCTGAGTTCAGAAGAGGAATAAGAATACAGAAGATCTGATTTTCTGTAATTTGTAAAGGAGTGAATAACGATGCCAGGTACAAGAAAGCTTGGAAGAACATCTGATCATAGAAAAGCTATGCTCAGAGCAATGGTAACATACCTGCTTGAGAAGGGTCAGATTGAAACAACTGTAACAAGAGCTAAGGAAGTAAGAGCAGTTGCTGAAAAGATGATTACAATCGGCAAGAAGAACGATCTGCACTCCAGACGTCAGGTTCTCTCTTACGTTACTAAAGAAGACGTTGCTAAGAAGTTATTTGATGAAATTTCACCAAAATATGCTGAAAGAAACGGCGGATACACAAGAATCATTAAGATTGGTCCACGTAGAGGCGACGCTGCAGAAATGGCAATTATTCAGTTAGTTTAATTTCCTATATAAAAACCGACTCAGTAATGAGTCGGTTTTTTGTGTTATTTTATAATGTTTTGATAGGGAGTTAAATTTCATTTCGTCGGTGACCCGAAAGGAAGTATCGCGGTTTAATGTACCTGTAAATCAAAATTAAACTTCGCGGAATTTATATTTTTTGCAGGGGCTGTTATTGACCACCCTTTTTAATTTGAATTTGTTATGCGGTCGATCAATGGTCGCCCCTACATAAATTCTGATACATTAAAAATAAAATACGCTGGTAAATATAAATTTACTTTACATAATTATAAGAGCATCTGTTAACCAGATGCTCTTAAACTATATTATAATTCCTTAATTGAACCTACGATATATTCAATAAGCTTGAGTGTGTCTGCTGAACCGATAGTTTTATCACCGGTTACATCAGCATTTGCTGTAGCTGTTGAATTCTTAAGAGGGAAGATAGTACTGTTAATCATAAACTTTGAAAGCATAACGATGTCAGATGCTGCAACTTCTCCGTCAAGGTTTACGTCACCCATCATTGAAGGTGTTCCGATTTCTACAGATGGAGCTGTCGCTTCAGTTGTAGAAACTGTTGTAGTTACTTCCTTTAAAGTAGTTGTTGTTTCTGTTGTAGCAGAAACTGTTGTAGTTGTAGTTTCTTCTGTTGGATCCTGTGCAACAGCAGTTGTAGTTGTAACAGGTTCATCTTCAGTTTCCATTACATAAACGCTCTTTACTGTTACAGCTGAGTTATCTACCTGCTCACCTGCACCATCATTAGTCCACCACATCTGGACTTCGCCGCTTGACTGAGCCTGTGCAGCTTCGATAATCTTTGCGGCAAGTGCTTCATCTTCTACCTTGTCTTCACCGGCATTGTATGAGATTTCAAATACATCACTCATATCAACTTCAGCAACGCCTGATTTTGAGATTTCCCACTTGTATGCTACCCAGTAGTCTGTGCCATCATAAGTTACAGGAACGCCAACGCAGCCGTTTGCGTATGTTACATTTGATTCTGTTTCAAAATCAACATAGAGTGTCTTGCCAATTTTGCTGCTGCCTAAATCGAATGAATAGATACCATTCTTTTCAGTAACATCAGCTTCAACCTTGTTTGTAACTACAGGTTCTGTTGTAACAGGCTCTGTAGGTTCTGTTGTTTCTGTTGGATCTGTTGGCTGTGTAGGAACTACTTCGCCTTCAATAAATCCATCAAGTGAGTATGATGTGTAAAGGTTTTCAGGAAGTTCATCAAGTGTGATACAGTAATCTGACTGATACATTGTTGTTAAATCTTCCTTAGTATTGAAAATTGGGTTTGAAAGGAAGTTGATGTTATCGCTACCACCGTCATACCATGGACAGAAGTAAAGCCATGCAGCCTTTTCGCTTAAAATGTTTTCAAGAGTTGGAATACTGTCATTTTCTGACATAGCAACCATTTTCTTTGAGTTGTACATTTCAACAATCTTGTAGAATGTGCTTGTGAGAGCACTTACGTTATGTTCAAGGACAGGCTGTCCCGATGACCAGTTTGTACAGTTGTACTTATCGTATGCAACAAGGTCTACATATTCATCACCAGGGTACCAGTTTGGAGATGATTCATAAGCGTAGCTGTTCCATTCCCAGATAAGATTGTGGAGGCCGTAGTCATGTACGAGTGTGTTGTATGTAAGCTTCCAGAGTTCCTTGTAGACAGCAGAGCCATCTTGTCCCCAGAAGAACCATGAG
Organism: Oscillospiraceae bacterium; assembly: GCA_045634285.1. Taxonomy (GTDB): domain Bacteria; phylum Bacillota; class Clostridia; order Oscillospirales; family Ruminococcaceae; genus Porcipelethomonas. The sequence goes on along the minus strand of JAZQZW010000014.1, from coordinate 3,432 downwards.
CCGCTTTCACCGCCGCCACCTTCAGCTTCGTGAAGTGGTCTGAAGATAAGTGGAATGTTTTCATCTTCGAGTTTCTGAAGTGACTGTGCAAGCTTTTCAAGACATGCCATCCAGTATTCTCTTTCCTTTGTACCTTCTTCAAGAATCTTAGATGTGTCAAATGTTGTTGCAGGGTTTCCGTTGTCATCCTTTACACCATATGTAGCCTGTGACCAGTCAACCTTTGTTACACCAAGTTCAAAGTTTTGGAAATCCTTAGGAACTGTTATATGCCATGAAGCTGTGATAATACCATTTTTATTCTTTACCCAGTCAATCATACGGTCTGTTGTACCATCTTCTGAACCGTAAAGAATGTTTGCTTCATTAAGATAGTCAAACGCTCTGATAGCAGGGAGTTCACCTGTTAAGTTCTTGATGTAATCAAATTCATATTCAAAGCCATGTGGACCATAATTATAAATTTCCTGCTGACCTGATAAAATACCATTTCCGTATACATCTTTGAGGTAACACATAAGGCGCTTTGCTTCAGGAATAGCTTCCTTATCTGAAAGTTCCTTTGGTGCATCAAGTGATGGAAGCGATGCATCTGTAAGAGCTGTTACCTTAAGGCAGTCGAAATATGTCCAGCCCCAGCTTGATTTGACTGTTACAGTATTCTTACCTGCATTGAGCTTAAACATACCAAGATCTACATCAACAAAGCCTTTTGTGTTTTCTGTGAATGAAATCTGTCCCTGGTCAACATCATTGATAAGAAGGTTATGAATCTTATCTCCATATGGCGCATAAGCAGAGACTGTAAGGTTATACATAGCTGTTTCCTCAACTGTAACTTCAACAGTTGCTGTTTCTCCTGCGTCCTGTAAGAACACAAAGCTTCCGCCTGAGGCTTCAACAGCATTACCTTCTCTGTCTTCACCAACATAAATTCTGTCAGCAGTATTGAGTGTACCTGTTTCAAATTCATAGACATCTGCTTCTGCAGCACCTGCAAAATTTGAAATAACAAGTCCATTTACAGCACATGTTGCTGAAATTACAGCCGCAAGTGCTTTTGCGAAAAATTTCTTCTTCATTTTACAAATCCTCCCTAAAAATCTGATTTACATTAATATAATACAAACCATCCTAAGAAATAAAAATGGCTGCAATACCAATTACAGCCATTATAACATATTTTATAAAAATTTTCAATACAATTTGTACAACATTATTGCACAAATCTTATTTTGTTAATTTGTGTATTTTTACAGTTATTTGATTTTTTTAGCAATTTCCTTAATATGCTCACCGGTTTTTTCGTCTTCTGTAAGCTCAAAAACAATTTCATAAAAACGTTTTGCAAACAGAAGTTCACCATCATCTTCGAATTGCTTTGCTACAGTATTTGCAATATGTACAACAGCTGCCGAAGGTCCCGGCTGAATGTTTTCTGCAATAAGAATGTTCATAAGCTCGTTTGTATTAAACATAGCTGGTGCATGACCAAGCCCCATCTGTTGAGTGATATATTCAAGCTCTGTTTCATACAGGTCTGATTCTCTGAAAATCTTGCTCATCTGTAAAAGTGCAAGTGCCTTGTCAAACTGTCTGATTTCTGAGAAATAGAAGCTGTATGTAAAATAAGCATATCCGACCTGTTGCTTTGTAATTGCACATTTCAGAAGCATTTCAGCACATGTTTTCAAAAGCTCTGTATCACTTGTCTGTTTTGCAAGTTCGATATACTGAATGTAAAGTTCAGGGTCAACAGGGTTAAGCTCCTGTGCGCGTTCAATTGCTTTAAGAGCCTCGCCGTATCTGTTCTTTTTGGTAAGACCATGGGCATACATCCAATATACTTTTGAAAGATTACAGTTTACAGGCTTTATTTCCTTTGCATTGTTTTTATCTTCATAGAGATTTTTGTAAAGCAGATATTCAAGAGGAGTGCCGAAGCATTTATATGTGCAATCGTCTGTATCGTGCCATGCAAAGATATTGTTTTTGATAATTTCTTCAAGAATTTCTATGCCTGCGTTGAAGTTTCTGTTATTAAAACGCTTTTCGGCTTTTTCAAGTTTTTCGTTTACATCCTGATTTTTAACTTCAAGGAATTCGTCGACAGAGGTCTGGTGTGATTTCTGTTCTGTTTCAAACATAATAGACGCAAATTCTCTGTCAAGTTCTTCCGAAAATTCCTGACCTTTATATTTTGCGGACATTTCGTTAAGATATGGTGCATCTTTTAATGGGTCACCAGTTAAATTAGCTCTTACTTCATTGAGTATATCTTCAAGTTTCATAGTGGTTTACCTTTCGTTGATCATAGTAATATACTATATAAATTATATACATATTAATAGAAAATGTCAAGTAAAAATCTGTGGAAATTATTACAATTGTGCAAATTATGCAGATTCAAACTGACTTTTATAAAGATTTGCATAAAAGCCCTTTTCGGCAATAAGTTCGTTGTGCGTACCCTGCTCTATAATGTTGCCGTCTTTCATTACAAGTATTACATTAGCATTCTTGATTGTTGACAATCTGTGGGCAATTATAAAGCTTGTTTTGCCCTTCATGATTTTTTCAAATGCACGCTGAATACGCTGTTCTGTTCTGATATCTATGCTTGATGTTGCTTCGTCAAGAATAAGCATAGGAGGATCACAAAGCATAATTCTTGCAATAGAAATAAGCTGTTTCTGCCCCTGTGAAAGACCACTTCCTTCTTCATTGATTACAGTATCATATCCGTTCGGAAGTCGTTTTATAAATCCATGGGCATGTACAGCCTTGGCGGCGTTTATTATTTCTTCCCTTGTTGCGTCAGGCTTTCCGTACGAAATATTGTCTGCAACAGAACCCGTAAAAAGCCATGTATCCTGCAGTACCATGCCGAACTGCTGACGAAGGCTTGAACGTGTCATTTCTGTAGTATCAATTCCTGAAAGCTTTATACTACCCGAATTCACATCATAAAATCTCAGAAGCAGATTTATGACGGTAGTCTTGCCGCAGCCTGTAGGACCAACAATGGCAATCTTCTGTCCCGGCTTTACATCAAGACTGAAATTTTCGATAAGCTTCTTTTCAGGAGTGTATGAAAAGCTGATATTTCGGATTGAAAGTGTTCCGTCACATTCTTTGAGTACAGTTTTGTTTTCGTCTGAGCTTTCAGCTGTTTCGTCAATTACGGCAAAAACACGTTTTGCACAGGCAACAGCATTCTGAAGCTCTGTAATAACACCGGAAATTTCATTAAAAGGCTTTGTGTACTGGTTTGAATAGAGCAGAAAAGACGAAAGCTGTCCAGCTGTAATCACTCCCAAAAATCCTACTGCACCGATTGCTGCAAGAGCCCCCGACAGTCCTACTGCAGCATATATAACTCCCTTTACAAAGCGTGTTGTCCGATTTGTCATTGATGAATAGAATAAGTCC
>JAZQZW010000013.1:0-8925 GCA_045634285.1 Oscillospiraceae bacterium | reverse complement strand
TTTTACTTATTATTTTTTTCTTATATGAAGAATTTTACTTCTTATAGTCAGAACAACAACAAGTGAAATTATCAATGCCGCCGCTATGACCCACAAAATTGTGTCATTTCGTGTACTGTAAATTTCGCTGTATGGAATATAGCCTATAATAGTCTGATTATTTTGAATATCAAAATAAAGAAGTACATCTTCACCATTTATTTCGCAGTCAAAAAATGAGTCTGTGCCAAAAAAATCTTCTTTCAGATTGAAATGCGATGGTTTGCCTATCATACTTTCGTCAGTATGCGAAACATAGCTCATAGTTTTATTTTCTATAAGAGCAATAGAGCCAGTTTTCATTATCGGAACACCGACAAAGATATCATTTATATCAAGCAGATTTAAAATTGTATTGATATTTTCGGAAATATACTCAACCTGGACTATACCATCTTTGTCAAGTCTTGAACATCCTACGACAATTTTAGGAACATCACCGTTTGTATCAAGTTTTGCCAGAGAAAAAAGCTTATTTGTTAATGCCGGCTTAAAATATTGCAGAAATTGTATATCGGTAAATGCGTCTGTTGTACTTTCAAGCTGAAGCTTTTCATCATAAAAGCTGATAGCATCAGCACCGATTGCAGTTTTCAGTTCTTCAAGCTGAAGCTCATCATTAACAATATCGGGATTTCTTGAAAGCATTATTGCAACCGCTCTTGCACGTGATTTGTATTCATCAAAAAACTGATATGAAATGCTCTTGCGTTTTATTTCTTTTTTGTAAAGCACATCACTGACATGCTCAACTCTGCTTTCAAGCACTTCCATTGTGTTGTTTTTTTCAACAACGCCAACAACATACCATGTGAAGAATGTCAGCAGCATACCTGCAATCATAACCACAATTGCAAGTGTTCTATAAATTTTTCTTCTCACGGCATCACCTGAAATTCTTTAGTTTTTCGTAGCTTTCTTCGCTGAGAATATGTTCAATTTTGCAGGCGTCCTGCTCAGCTGTCTGTTCAGATACCCCAAGAACCTCAATAAAGAATTTCTTTATTGTGATGTGTCGTTCATAAATTGATTCAGCAAGTCTTAACCCCTCGCCTGTGAATCCGATATATCCGCTTTCATCTACGGTGATATATCCGTTATCTCTGAGAATACCAACGGCTCTGCTGATACTTGGCTTTGAGTAACCAAGTTCATTTGCGATATCTATTGAACGGACATTACCTGTTTTTTTCATAAGCAATAATATAGTTTCGAGATAATCTTCTCTTGATTCTGTTTTATTCATTTTCAAAAACTCCTGTTTTTATAGTCATTATTATTGTACCATATAAAAAGAAATTTTTCAACTTTTTTATGAAAAATCTACGTTTGTTACAGAAAAAAATTTTTGTTTGACTTATGCTGATGTGTTGTGATATAATGTATAAGGAAATTTAGCGTATAAATAAATTTATCAGGGATTTGATTAAATTATGCAAGCACCGGTTTGCAGGATTTATTCAGCTTCCTGTAAATGTTAATGCCTCACAGGTATGTGTGGTATTATTTTTGCGGCTTTTTCCTAATATATAAATTTACAAGGAGTCTTTATCATGAAAGAAACCATAGCAAATGTTATGAATTCTCACTACGGCTATCTTTTGTATCTGGCACTTATTCTTTTCAGTACAAAGCTTTTCGGACTTATAACCAAGCGAGTACAGCTGCCGCAGGTTGTAGGTGCTCTTGCAGCAGGACTTGTACTTGGACCTGCATGCTTCGGACTTGTAACCGAAACTGACTTTATCAAATGTGTTTCGGAAATAGGTGTTGTAATCCTTATGTTTACTGCAGGTCTTGAAACTGATATCAAAGAAATGAAGAAAACAGGTCTTGCATCACTTGTTATTGCGGTACTTGGTGTTATTGTTCCGCTTGGTGCAGGTTGGGCGATATCAAGTATATTCAACACAGAAGAAACAGCCGGAATGTCCAGCGTTCTTCTTCAAAACATCTTCATAGGTGTTATTTTAACAGCAACATCTGTTAGTATCACCGTTGAAACACTCAAGGAAATGGGTAAGCTTTCATCAAAATCGGGTAATGCGATTATCGGTGCGGCTGTAATTGACGATATTTTGGGTATTATTGTTCTGACAGTTATCACTTCAACAGCAGGCGGCGGTGAAGAAGCAGGCGGTGCGGATATATTTATGACTGTACTTAAGATTGTTCTTTTCTTTGTCTTTGCAATTATTGTTGCTCTTGCTTTCAATTTTGTATTCAACAAGTGGTCAGGTCGTTCAAAGAAAGACCTCAGAAGATATGTTATTATCGCATTTGTATTCTGTCTTATCATGTCATTCTCTGCTGAATACTTCTTCGGGGTAGCAGATATTACAGGTGCATTCGTTGCAGGACTTGCACTTTCAAATGGTCCTCGTGCAAACTACTTGAACAACCGTTTCGGTACACTTTCATACATGCTTCTGTCACCTGTATTCTTTGCAAGTATCGGCTTGCAGGTAGTTCTTCCTGACATGAGTCTTTCAATCATTCTGTTCTCTGTTCTCCTTCTTATTGTAGCAATTCTTTCAAAAGTCGTTGGCTGCGGACTTGGTGCAAAGCTCTGCAAGTTCTCAAACAAGGATAGCTTAAGAATCGGTGTCGGAATGGTATCAAGAGGCGAAGTTGCTCTTATCGTTGCAAGTAAGGGTGCGGCAGTAGGTCTTATGAAAGATGAATATTTTGCACCTATTGTAATTGTAGTTGTTGTTACAACTATTGTTACACCAATTCTTCTCAAGTTTGCCTATAAATCTAAAAAAGGTGAGTCTGAAGAGATTGAAACAAAGGCTGTTACAGCAAAATAATAAAAATAAATTCCTTCGGAAAATCCGAAGGAATTTTTATTATACAAACAATTTTTTTAAAATGCATAAGTCAAAAACATTTATAACATCATTTTCATCCATATCAGCAGACTGCGGACTTTCCATTTCACCTGCTTTTACAAGCCATTTCTGGAGTGATACAACATCACTTACAGTAAGCTCATTATCAGCATTCACATCACCTTTTAAAGTAGATTCTTCATCAGTTGTTGCAGCTGTAGTATCTGAAGTGGTTTCTTCGGTGGTATCCTGATTTTCTTCCGATTTTACAAGCAAATCTATGTTTGTAAGTGTCATGGTACCATCTGAAGGTCTTATTGTAATTCTGTCAAGGTCTGTATAGTCAACATCAACTGCTTCAAGTGCGGATAAAATGTCCTCTGCCAGAAAGCATGCTTTTTCACCATTTGAATATGATGGTGTAACAGTCTGCCATATCGGTGTACCTGTCCATCTCTGTAGTGCTATCTGAGGCGAGTAGACACCTTCATAATCAACCTCTATTGCGTAACTTTCACCAAGCTCTTTAAGCTCCTGTGCATCAAATACATTGATATTACTCCAGTCACCTGAGCTACTGTCGCCTGTTGCTTCACCGCTGAACAGGTTTCTTTTTAATGTATAATCTTTACACGGATATTTTGTGACATAAGTGTAAATCAGTTCTTCCTTAGGTGTTTCGCCCTGACGTTCAAACAATTCAGAAACGGTAACAAATTCGTAGCCCTGTTCAACAAGCTTTGGCATTACAATTTCTAGCGCCTCCACTGTCTGATTATTGCCTGCCAGGTCATGCAAAAGTACAATTACACCATCTTTTGCACCATTTAATATATTGTCTGCCCTCTGCTGTGCTGTAACATTTTCCATGTAGTCACCGCAATCTATACCACATATAAATGGCTTGTCAATTGCGTCATACATGGTCTGGCTTGTATCAATGAAAGGCGGTCTGAAAAAGGCTGTGCTTTTGCCAATAATTTCAATTACCTTTTCATCGACATAATCAATCTCAGCTTTTACTTCTTCTTCAGACATCGAAGACATGTTTGAATGTGTTTTTGAATGATTTCCTATCTCACATCCCATGTCATAGGCTCTTTTAACACTTTGTGCACTTTCTTCATTTATGCAGTTGCCCACAAGAAAAAACGTAGCTCTTGCATCATACTGTTCAAGAATATCAAGAACATCGTTTGTGGTGGTGGTGTTTGGACCATCATCAAATGTAAGTGCTATAAGCTTTGGTTCATTTGCTGTTTCTGCTGTAACCTGCGGTATTGACATTAAAATCAGGCCTGCAGAAAGTACAGCACTGAGCATTCTTTTTAGTTTCATTTTTACTTCCCCCTGAAAATTGCTGTTTGCAAAAATATGTTATATTAATATTATATCATGTATATTATGATTTTACAAGAGTAAATGCGTAATTCGGATGGGTGTGTAATTTAAATATTTTTTTGTAATATATTTGCATTTTTTTGGAGATTATGATATAATATAAGAAAAATTATTATATTATAAAGGAAGTGACAATATGGCTACGTGTACAAATAATTTACCACAATTGAATATTGATGATATATATAAAGCACTCAGTAATACAACTATTTATATGTTCAGATATTTTCCAAAAGAAAGAATACTTGTAAACGACAGCTCAAATTTTAAATCCTTAGAATATGGAAATGTTTTTTGTAATATACCATACAGTATTGGTGAAGAATATATTTATGAGGCTGACAAAGATATATTTTACGGTATATATGAAAAAATACACAATAATGAGCCGACTGCAAGCGGTGAATTCCGTACAATAAAAGGTGTGGACTGGTGTAGAATTACTTTGACTACAACAAGATGGGATGAGAATAATAATGCCGAAATGTGTGTAGGTATTTTTGAAAACCGTTCGGATTTTATGACACTTGAAAGTCAGTTAAAGCGTGATAATGCTATGACTCTTGAAAAAAGAGGTATAGGTACATGGCGCTGGGAAAATGAACCGGGTAAGGAATTAAGGCTTTATCTCGATAAAATTGCAAGAGATTTTTTCGGTGTTCCCGATGGTCTGACACCTGAAGAAAATTTAAAAATGGTAGACAGTATAATACATCCAGATGATGCAAAGGCATTCGCTGAATACTCTATGGGCATCGTAAACGGCAATCAGGGTGAGCATACATATCGTATTATTCACGCTCAGAAGGGTATCCGATATATCAGATGCAACGCATGGTATGATAAAGACTATAAGGGATACGGCTGTATAAAAGGAATTCATGACGATGTTACAGAGCAGGTTCAGGAAGACCAGAAGAAAAAAGAAGCACTTATAAATGCCTTTGAAGCTGCTAAGCGTGCAAATCAGGCGAAGACAACATTTTTATCCAACATGTCCCATGATATCCGAACTCCTATGAATGCTATTACAGGTTTTGCAAGTATTGCATACGAACATCTTGATGACAGTGACAAGGTACGTGATTGTCTTAGCAAAATACTGACCTCAAGTGAGCATCTGCAGAATTTAATCAATCAGATTCTCGATATGTCGAGAATAGAATCCGGTAAAGTTACTCTTGATGTTTCACAGGTAAATATATCCGAACTTACAGACAGTATTTTTTCAATGATGTCACCACTGGCAAAAAATAAAAACCTTGATTTTAAATTGTCGGCTGATAAAATACAGGACGTACATATTTATGCGGACATTTTAAGACTTCGTCAGATACTTATAAATATTATTGGAAATGCCATTAAATTTACAAATGAAGGCGGCTGGATTTGTTTTACTGTAGAGCAGCTTAAAAGCCACACAAATGGATATGGGCTATACAGATTTGTTATTAAGGATAACGGAATAGGAATGAGTGAGGAATTTCAGACGCGTATTTTCGAGCCGTTTGAGCGTGAAAAAAATACAACTGTAAGCGGTATTACGGGAACAGGTCTTGGAATGGCAATTACCAAAAGCCTTGTTGATATGATGAATGGCAGTATAAGTGTCAGGAGTCGTCTGAATGAGGGGTGCGAGTTTACAATCGACCTTGAATTTAAACTACTGTCAGATGTAAATCAATCAAAAGAACCTGAGCCAACTTTAATTGCGGAAGAAAATAAGGCTGTGGATTTTACAAACAGACGCCTTTTGCTTGTTGAGGATAACGAGCTTAACCGTGAGCTTGCAACTGAAATTTTATCGGAAGCAGGATTTATAATTGAACCAGCCATCAATGGCAAAGAGGCTGTGGATATTCTTTCTGAAGCACAGGCAGGATATTATGATCTGGTCTTAATGGATATTCAGATGCCTGTTATGAACGGGTATGAAGCTACAATTCAGATACGAACACTGCAAGACAATGATATCAGAAATATTCCTATTATTGCTATGACCGCAAATGCATTTGCGGAGGATATTGAAGCTTCGGCAAAAGCAGGAATGAATGACCATATTGCAAAGCCATTCAATATCAAAAAGCTGCTGGAGCTTATCGGAAAATATATAAAATAAAAAGGACGGCATTTAAATGCCGTCCTTTGAACTTTATAATAATTATATATTACTTTGCACCAGCTAAGTAGCTTGCAATAGCAGCTGCGTCACGAACGTTAACCTTACCGTCTTCGTTGAAGTCAGCGCCTACAGGAAGCTTATCTGATGTGCCGTTAGCAAGTGCAGAAGCAATGAATGCACAGTCACGAACATTAAGCTTACCATCACCATTAGCATCACCAGTCATTGTTGATGGTGTGTCTGAACCTGAATCAAGAGCCTTGAAGAGTCTTTCGTATAAGTCAGCATATGATTCTGCTGTTGAACCCTTGTGGCCGATAATTGTACCTGTAAAATCTGTACCATCGTTTGAAATTGTATCAGGTGAGTCTACGATTTCACAATCCTTGTTGTTGATTGTGATTGTTGAGAGCTTTGCACAGTTCTTGAATGCGAGCTTTTCAATCTTTGCTACTGATGAAGGAATTGCGATTTCATATAAACCTGAGCAGCCTTCAAATGCTGATTCCGGAATTACTTCAATTGCACTTGAAAGTGTAATTTCAGAAAGCTTTGTACAACCGTAGAATACACCATAACCAATTGAAGATACTGAGTTAGGAACATTAAGGTCAACAATTGAAGCACAGTTCATAAATGCGTTTGAACCGATTGACTTAACTGTGCTTGGGATTGAAACAGAAGCAAGAGCTGTACAATCTTCAAATACGTTGTCGCCAATGTAGTATACACCTGATGGAATATCAATTTTTGTAAGTGCAGTACAGTTTTCTAATGCACCGCCTGCGATACCAGTTGTGCCAGCCTTGATAGCTGTACCTGATGATTCCATGATTGTTTCAACGTTTCTTTCACATGCAATTACCCATGAATCTGCATAGTATAAAGGACCTGTTTCGTTAATCTGCTGGTTCTTGAGGAGCTTTGTATTAAAGAATGAAGCATAACCGAGGTATTCAACGCTTGATGGAATTTCAATATCAGCTAATGCTGTACAGCCGTAGAATGCAAGGTTACCGATTAACTTTACTGAGTCTGGAATTGTAACATTTTCCATCTTTGTGCAGTTTGCAAAAGCATAATCACCAATTTCTGTAACTGTCTTTGGTACTGTAAATGATGTCTTAGCCTTTGCCTGTGGGAAGCATACAAGTGTTGTAGCACCCTGGTTGTAAAGAACACCGTCATCAGCATCAAAATAGTTGTTCTGTGAGTTTACGTCAATAGTTGTAAGGCTTGCACATTCTGAGAATGTACCTTCTGAAACTTCCTTAACTACGTATTTACCAAGTTCCTTAGGAATTGTTACTGATGCTGTATCAGCACAGCCGACGATTCTTGAATGGTCGTAGTTACCGTCTAAGTCAGCGTCAACTAAAACATATGAAAGATTACCATCTGTAAAAGTTTCGCTGTATACATCAGCACTTACTGAAATACTGCAAACTGAAGCTGTTGCAGCACAAATTGTTGCTGTTAAAGCACTTAAAATCTTCTTTGTAATATTCATTTTGTCCTCCGTTATAATACATATTGTAATTCAAATTTACACAATACATATTATAATGTTAATTTCAAAATAAATCAAGTGTTTAATGTAAAAATCGGAAGTTTAGACAGTTATTCTTCCCACATCTTTGCGGCTTTTATCATAATCGCACACTCAAGACGTTTCTTCTCAAGTTCACATGAGAATTTGTGTGCGTTATGTATGTCACCTGCGTAAATATGGTTGTTTGCGTTACATCCACCGCTGCAGTAGAACTTAGCCCAGCACTTTTTACATTCAGGTTTTGTATAGATATGGGCAGATGCAAATCTGTTCTTCATTTCAAGGTCAAAAGTGCCTTCATCAATGTTACCCATCTTGAAATCTTCCATACCAACAAACTGATGACATGGATAGATATCACCATCAGGAGTGATTGCGATATAGTCGTTGCCACAGCCACAGCCTCTCAGACGCTTGATAGCACAAGGACCCTGGTCAAGGTCAATCATAAAGTGGAAGAAATTGAATTTTTCACCCTTCTTTTCACCATCGAGCATTCTTACAGCAAGCTTTTCATATTCGTTGAATGCGGCAAAAAGTTCCTTTTCTGTAAGAGCATAAGGCTGTTTCGGGTCGCCAACAACAGGTTCAATTGAAATCTGGTCAAATCCTTCGTTGTAAAGTGCATAAACGTCATCTGCAAAGTCAAGGTTATACTTTGTAAAAGTACCTCTTACATAGTAATCCTTGTCGCCTCTGCCTTCAACAACCTTCTTGAATTTAGGGAGAATTGTATCGTAACAGCCTGAGCCGTCAACTCTCTTTCTTACCTTGTCGTTAACGCACTTTCTTCCGTCGATTGAAAGAACTACGTTTGACATTTCCCTGTTAATATATTCTGTGATTTCATCATTTAAAAGAAGTCCGTTTGTAGTAATGGTAAATCTGAACTTCTTGTTGTATTCAGCTTCTTTGCTTCTTGCGTATTCAACAATCTGCTTTACGACATCAAAATTCATAAGCGGTTCGCCGCCGAA
>JAZQZW010000012.1:0-9823 GCA_045634285.1 Oscillospiraceae bacterium | reverse complement strand
TGCAATGTCTGATGACCATGACGGAGATGGAGAAATCTGTGCAACAATAAATCTTAACAACAGAGGAAAGAGTGTATCTGATTTTGTAATGACAGAGGATATGAGCATTTTAGAAAAAAATCCTGAAAAGAAATGGTTTTTGAATGTAAGCGGTGTTCTGACCGGCATGGCATTTAAACAGGATGTGATTAAGGCAACACAGCAGGAGTATGAAGAGGCTGCAAAAGAATATCTTGGTGAGAGAATGTTGACTGTATTTGAACAGCATCCCGAAGGCGTATCGGTATTGTGGGATTGTAATGGTTTATGCGTCAGTGGCAGAGAGCTTATTGAGAAGGTTGAATTAATACGCAACAGTATAAAATTTAATATGCTTATGATGAAAACTGATAATTGGCAGGAGCTTGGAGCTGATTATCTGCCGTATGCTGAACTTGAAGATGATGAAACAATTACATATATAGGTGAAATAGTTGCTGTATCAGAGGATATGGAAATGGTCAGAATTCCATTGATATAATGTCATTTTAATGAATTGATATGGAGGATTTGTTATGGTTACATTACTGATTCTTGGCCTTATTGGTGCAATTATATATGTAGGTACAGGTATTTTGTTCGACATCTTTTTTGGAGGAAAGGATAAATGATCCTGTATTAGTAAAAATTAAATATGCTCTCCTAATTCCACCTGCAAATTTTCGTTTTTTTATGAAACGGATTTTTGCAGGTTTTATTTTATATTATCCGAAAATAGAATAAAATTATGATGCTGATTTTCTACCCTTATTTTACCCTTACAGCGGTAAAAAAGCATGAAATTAGTGAAAAAGATAATATGCTTAACAAAAACAAACCGCGTATTTACGACGTTTGTCTGTGTTTCTGAAAATAAAAAATGCTTATTTTCATAACTCATAACCCGAAGGTCGTAGGCTGTCAATAAAGTGACACGGCAGTGGAGCAACCTTACATACAATAAATAAACAGACTTGTGTATAGCAGGTCTGTTTTTACTTGCAGTTTTCAACATTTTATGAATGCGATAGTCTGGAGGAAATTGTAATTCCCCAGAAGGTTACAGAGATAAGCTATAGTGCCTTTGAAAGATGCACTAATCTTAAGAACATAAATATACCACCATTGGTTGAAATAATAGAATTGTGTGCGTTTACCTATTGTACAAGTCTTACTGAAATTACAATTCCCGATTCGATAAAGGAAATATGCGATTGTAGTTTTATTGGATGTGATAATCTTACTGTTATATATAAAGGCAGACAGTTCAGGGCAACAGAGGAAGAATTATACAAGTATTTTGCAAAAGAAAATAATATTAAGGAAGTACCAATTTTTTTAGAAGAATTGTTCTGAAAACATGAATTTTTACAAATTTGTATAAATAAAGATTTGCCGTTATGGTATAGTAATAATATCATAGGACAGGAGGTGAGCCGATTGCCATTTATAATTGAAGACGGTATGCTGATAAAGTATATTGAGGAAGAGGGTGTAACGGAGGTTGTAATCCCTGATACTGTAACATCAATAAAATCAAAGGCGTTCAAGCGTTGTTATAATATAACTTCTGTTAAATTGCCAAATTCCGTTACACATACGGGGCATGGTACATTCAGGTTGTGTACAAGTCTCAAAAAGGTGGAACTGCCCGATTCAATAACGATGATAGGTCATGGTGCATTTCAGGAATGTACAGCTTTGGAAGAGATTGTAATTCCGGATTCAGTCAGAGTAATAGGTAAACACGCATTTTATAAATGCACAGCTCTTAAATCAATTGATATTCCCGATATGGTTGAAACTATACGTGAATGGGCTTTTTTTGGATGTAAAAGTCTTGTTGAAATTAAACTGCCGCATATGTTAACAGAAATAGCCGGTTGCATTTTCTGGAGATGCATAAGTCTGTTATCTGTCAAAATACCTGATAATGTTACTAAAATAGGAGGTTTTGCTTTTGCTGAATGTGAAAGTCTTAAGGAAATTGTAATTCCTCCTATGGTTAGAGAGATAAACTACGATGCATTTGATTATTGTACAAATCTTACTGCAATTACAATTCCAGATACTGTAGAGGAAATAAGTGGATATATTTTTTATGAATGCCATAATCTTACAGTTACATACAAAGGGAAACAGTTTAAGGCGGATGGAGATGACTTTTACAGATATTTTTACAAAGGAGAATAAAGAAACATTCAAATTGAAATTGGTAAAGACTGATTAAACATACTTAAAATCCGATATGCTTTATATCGGATTTTTTGTGCTTTATAGAGGTTGATAATTCCGGGAAAATATATTATAATTAAAAAGTCAGAAAAATACGAAGGGAGAAACAAATGGAAGCACTATCAGAATTTTTAGGCGAATTTTTTGGTGAGCTTTCCGCTTTTAAAGAAATTATAGCAGCTCTTGCGATTATAATTGTTGACATTTCAGCACTTGTCATTCTGTGCTTTTGCAGTAAAGAGAAAAAGGCTGTTCAGAAACAATGGGAAAATGCGGCAAGACATGTTGTTCTTACAGACGCAGGCGGAGGCTTTCAGTTCAAACCAAATTCACAGGAGATTTTACTTGGCAGACATATTTCTGCTGATCTGAGATTTACCGATATGTCCGTTTCAAGATATCATGCAATACTCAGCCTTGAAGAAGGAATATGGGTGATAACCGATTTAGGTTCAAAATCTGGCACATTTGTAAACGGACAAAAAGTTGCAAAAACAAGAAAGCTCCGTCCCAATGACGAAATACAAATCGGCAAAAAAACACTTTACTTACGAAAGGAGAGAAGATAAATGTTTAAAAACGGCATATCATATATCGGTATTATGTTTCTGTCACTTCTTTCACATATCTCACTCCTGACGGTTGTGTTTGTAAAGGGGAATTATGACAATATTCTTGACCCTATGATTTTATCAGCGGCAGTTCTGCTTCTTGATTTCGTTTACTTTACTGTTATAAGATTTTTAAAGCAGAATACTTATGCGTTTGACATTCTGCTTGTGACGCTTCTTAACATAAGCGTTATATTCCAGTCCTGTTTTGGCAAGGTGGGTTTTGCAGGAAAGCATTATATTTTCTGTATAATGGCTCTTGTTCTGTGCAACGCTTCTGCTTGGCTTGTAAAGGACTACAGATTTATAGAAAAGCGTAAGTATATTTTCTATGGCATTATCGGTGTGCTGATTTTGTCAATCCTTCTTTTCACAGGAAGCAGAAGCATGTGGATTGATCTGGGATTTATCACAATTCAGCCATCTGAATTTATCAAGCCTTTCTTTGTGCTTGTGTTTGCAACATCTCTTATTGCACTCAACAACAAGCATAAGGTACTTTTTCTTAATGTAGTTTACGATAACTGGTTTTTAATCGGTCTTACGGGTGTGATTGTTCTTTTACAGTGGTGGTGCAGAGACCTGGGAAGTCTTCCGACATTTGCATCAGTAGCAGGCTGCGGACTTTTAATGAGAATATGCTATCCAAAGGCAAAGCTTTCAAAAAAGCTGATTATCGGAATATGTGCAGGCGTTGCGGTGGTTGCAGGTGTTGCATTAAAGCTTGCCCCTGCTTACGTTCAGGCAAGACTTCATGTTGATATCTGGGCTGACCAGTATGGTGACGGCTGGCAGCAGTGCCAGGCACTTATTGCAATTGCAGAAGGCGGCTGGTTCGGAAAAGGCCCTGGAAACGGACGTCTTTACAAAGTTCCTGCAGCTGATACAGATATTATTTTCTCATCAATCAGCGAGGAATGGGGACTTCTTGCAGCACTTCTTGCAGTGTTCCTTGTAATTCTTCTTATAATTACTGTTATTATCAACACTCCACGTTCCTACTTCCATACAACTCTGGCAGTTGGTGCGAGTGCGGTGTTTATAGTACAGATGTCACTTAACATATTCGGTTCATGCAATCTTATTCCGTTTACAGGTGTTACACTTCCTTTTGTTTCAAACGGCGGCAGCTCGATGCTTGCCTGCGGAATACTTGCAGGATTTTTAAAGGCGGGACAGGCAAATATGTTCTATATTCCTCCAAAACCTGCCGCCCAGCAGAGTAATACAGCAAGGAGGGTTAATATATGAAAAGTCTGAAAAGAGGAAGCAGAGTTATAACTGCAATACTTGTTGTATTTTTTATAGCTATGGGTGTGCTTATGTGGAAGCTTATGACCGAAGCGGCATTTTATATAGGGCATTCCTCAAGCGTAACACTTGGCTATGTATACGACTGCAACGGAGAAATCATCTTTGACGATAACGCAAAAGAGGGGGACTATCCTGACGGACATTTCAAGGATATAGGAAACCTTATCGGTGACACAAGCGGTCAGATGTCCAACACCCTTGTAAACAAAAATCTTGAAAAGCTCAGCAATTACAGCTTTACAGCAGGTGTAAACAATAAAAACGGCAAGGCGGCTATTTACACAACCCTTGACCATGCCGCAAATGAAAAGGTTTACTCGGCATTTGGTGACAAGGACGGCTGTGCTATTGCATACAACTATAAAACGGGTGAGATTTATATATGTGTCAGCAAGCCGAATATAGATGTTGTAAAAGGCTATGGGGATATTGAAAATCTTCCGTCTGGAAGTCTTTTATGCAAGGCGTTCAGCAATACTGTTCCCGGCTCTACACAAAAGGTAGCAACACTTGTGGCGGCAACAGAAACCATGGGCATGGATAATCTTATGCAGAAGTCATATAATTGTGAGGGCGTTTATGTAAACAATACAAGTATTGATATTATCTGTCACAATAAAGACGGACACGGAACACAGAATATAAGGGAGGGTTTTGCAAACAGCTGTAATCCGTTTTTTGCACAGCTTGTAGAAGACCCTGATTGGTCGGTATCGGATATTGAAAAGGTTTACAACAGAATGGGAATCTCGGTAAACGGTTCTGAGCAGGAAAATGTTCTTGTCAGCGGTATTGTCTGTGACTATGCAACAACCGACCTGACAAACAAAAACGAATTTGACACACAATGGGGATGTATCGGACAGGGAACAACAATGGTAAGCCCATGTCAGATGATGATGTGGGAAAGTGCCATAGCAAACGGCACAGGCAGAGCCACAATTCCGTATCTTATCGACTATGTAACCAATGTAAAGGGAAGAATTACAGAAACAGGCGAAACAAACTACACCGACCAGCTTTTCTCCGCAACCACAGCTAAGGAAGTAAGAGAGATTATGCTTGAAAACGGTACAAACAACTATTCGCTTGGTTATCCTGTGGGTGTCAAGAGCGGTACTGCACAGGTTAAAAACGGCGAGGAAGAAAATTCACTTCTGACAGGCTTTGTTGATGATGAAAGCTTTCCGATTGCCTTTGCAATACTGATTGAAAACAGAGAAAGTTATGATGTTTCAACTGACTATATAGCATCTGTAATTCTTGACAGTATTAAATAACTGTGGTGAAATATTATACAAAATTATACGCAGTTATTGACTTTTTTTAGAATATGACTTATAATAAAGGTAGTACTGTGGAAAGTACTGCCTTTATTTTCCGCTTTCTGAAGAAAGCTTGGCAAAGACTTTTATGTTGTGGCTTAAAATATATGTAAACTATAATTGACCACGCAAAATTATATTTTATAGTAAATGGTAGTGCTTTATGTTTAGAATTATAAATAAAAGTTTCAAATTACAATAGGAGGGGAATCTATGAAACTTCGTAAAAGAATTATTACGCTTGCAGCACTTCTGACTGTTGCGGCAACAGGTGTGGCTTCAGCCTTTACAGGAAATGTTTCTGCTGTTGACACAAACAATGACGACTGGCTTCATGCAGTAGGCAGCCGACTTTACGACAAGGACGGCAATCAGGTATGGCTCACAGGTGCAAACTGGTTCGGTCTTAACTGTAACGAAGCGGCTCCGCACTATCTCTGGAGCGTTGACGTTGATGACTGTCTTGAAACTATTGCAGACCACGGTATCAATGTTATCCGTTTCCCTATTTCATCAGAGCTTCTTATCTCGTGGATGAACGGAAAACCAAACCCTGTTTCAAGCGTTCAGGCAAACAATGACCCGGCATACAGCATCAATGTTGATTTCTGTGACGCAAACGGAGATTTAAAGGACAGTATGCAGATATTCGATATCATAATCGAAAAGTGCAAAAAGTACGGACTTAAAGCGTTTATTGATATTCACAGCCCACATACAGACAATTCAGGTCATAACTATCCACTGTGGTACGGCAAGGAAACAACAGACGGTACTATGGTAACAACTGATTTATGGATTGATTCACTTGTATGGCTTGCTGAAAAGTATAAAAATGATGATACACTTTTAGCCTATGACCTTAAAAACGAACCTCACGGTAAGGGTCAGGACGGCCCTGAAGGTGCAAAGTGGGATGCTTCAAAGGACGAAAACAACTGGGCGTATGCAGCAACAAGATGTGCAAACGCAATCCTTGACGTAAACCCTAACGCACTCATTCTTATTGAGGGTGTTGAACAGCATGTAAGAGATGAAAGCAAGTACACATGGGGACAGCCTGACTCAAAGACAGATCCTCCGTACTTCCCAGGCTGGTGGGGCGGTAACCTCAGAGGTGTCAAGGATCACCCTGTTGATTTAGGCTCAGAGGAAAGAAACAGCAAGATTGTTTACTCGCCACATGACTACGGCCCTGCCGTTTTTGACCAGACATGGTTCCAGAAGGACTTTACAACCCAGACACTCCTTGATGACTACTGGTATGATACATGGGCATACATCAATGATCAGGATATTGCACCACTTCTCATGGGTGAATGGGGTGGCTTTATGGACGGTGACAGAAACGAAAAGTGGCTTACACTTCTCCGTGACTATATGATTGAAAACCATATCAACCACACATTCTGGTGCCTGAATACAAACTCAGGTGATACAGGCGGCTTATGGACTTCATTTGCATTCAGCCCTGCAACAGGTTCTGAAATCGAATGGGATACTGAAAAGTATGCTCTCTTTGAACCATCACTTTGGCAGACAGGTACAACAGGAAAGTTTATCGGTCTTGACCACGAAGTACCTCTTGGTATCAACGGAACAGGTATTACTGTATCAGATTACTACGCAAACTACGCTGCGTCAGAGGGAAGTAACCTTGACTCAGACGGCTCAGGAACTCCTCAGAATCCTATCACACCATCTGATAATCCTACTGACAAGCCTACAGAAGAAACAACAGAGAATACAACAGCAAATACTGAAAATGATTTTATTCCAGGTGATGTTACAGCCGATAAGAAAATCAATGTATTTGACAGTGTTGCATTAAAGCGTACTCTTATTGAAGTAATGAATAGCGCTCCGGCAGATTTACCACCACATGCCAGTGCAGGAGATGTAACCGGTGATGGTTTGGAAGATATAAGTGACCTTGTTATTCTCAATAAATTCCTTCTTGGAAAAGATGTTGAATTCAAAGTGTATACAGAATAATAATTCCGCGAAGTAAGTTAAGAATTGCATGTAGACTAAATCGCGAAACTGAAAGTTTTTTGGTTCTTTTTTTCAAAAAAGAACAGAAAAAATTCAGATTAAAACAGGAGGATAAAATGAAACTCAGAAAAAAACTCATAACAATGGCAACACTTCTTGCTGTTGCAGTTTCGGGTGTGACTTCAACATTTTCAGGAACAGTTACAGCCGAAGATACAAACAATGACGACTGGCTTCATGCAGTAGGCAGCCGACTTTACGACAAGGACGGTAATCAGGTATGGCTCACAGGTGCAAACTGGTTTGGTTTTAACTGTACTGAAAACCTTGCACATGGCCTTTATGCCGCAGATGTGGATCAGTTCCTTGAAAGCGTAGCAAACAAGGGTATTAACCTTATACGTATTCCTATTTCAACAGAGCTTCTTGTTTCATGGATGGAGGGAGAACCTCTTGCGGTATCTAGTGTAAATGCGGGTTACTCACCACCTGTAGATGAGGTTGGGGAAGACGGAACTGTAACACCTGCAGGTTCATATGTTAATATAAACAAGGATTTCGTTCTGGAAGATGGTAAAACCGTAAAGAACAGTATGGAAATTTTTGATATTATCATGCAGAAGATGAAGAAGTACGGTCTTAAGGTAATGGTTGACGTACACAGCCCTGCTTCACACAATTCGGGTCACAACTATAACTTATGGTACTACGAATCAACTGCCGATGATTGTGACGGCATGGCAACAGGTCATTTTACAGGCGAGGAAATGACATGGGATATGTGGGTTGATTCAATCACATGGCTTGCTGAAAAGTACAGTAATGATGATACAATCTTAGGCTATGACCTTAAAAACGAACCACATGGTAAGCGTGGTTACAGCGGTACAACCTGTCCTGACAGCGTTGCAAGATGGGATGATACAAATAAGCCTAACAACTGGGCATATTCTGCAACTGTATGCGGTAACAGTATTTTAGACGTAAATCCTAACGCACTTATATTTATCGAAGGTGTTGAACAGTATCCAAAGACTGAAAAGGGCTTTACTTACGATACAGCTGATGTATGGCAGGCTCCTGCTGACCAGTCACCATGGTACGGTGCATGGTGGGGTGGTAATCTCCGTGGCGTAAAGGATTATCCTATTGACTATGGTACAGATGAAAGAAACAGTAAGATTGTTTATTCACCGCACGACTACGGCCCATCTGTTTATAATCAGACATGGTTTGACAAGGACTTTACAACTCAGACACTTCTTGATGACTACTGGTACGATACATGGGCGTATATCAATGACCAGGATATAGCACCACTTCTTATCGGTGAATGGGGTGGTCACATGGATGGAGCAGAAAACCAGAAGTGGATGACACTTCTCCGTGACTATATGATTGCCAATCACATCAACCATACATTCTGGTGCCTGAACCCTAACTCAGGTGACACAGGCGGTCTTCTCGGATATGACTTTGCAACATGGGATGATGATAAGTACGGTCTGTTTGAACCATCACTCTGGCAGACAAGCACAACAGGAAAATACATCAGTCTTGACCATGCAAAGCCACTTGGTACAAACGGCTCAAGCATTTCAGTTACTGAATATTACGCAATTTATGCTGAATCAGAGGGAAGTAACCTTGATTCAGACGGTTCTGTAATGCCACAGAAGCCAATCACACCAACAGAAAATCCTACTAATAAGCCTACAGAAGAAACAACAGAAAATACAACAGCAAATACTGAAATTGATTTTATTCCGGGTGACGTTACAGCCGATAAGAAAATCAATGCGTTTGACTGCGTTGCATTAAAGCGTTATGTGATAGCAAATATTGATAAAGACGGATTACCTGCACCTCATGCAAGTGCAGCAGATGTAACAGGAGATGGTGTTAAGTCTCTATCAGACCTTGTACTGTTGAATCAGTTCCTTGTTGGTAAGGACGTTACATTTAAGGTTTATAAATAATTTAAAAGGACTGCTTTGGCAGTCCTTTTTATTTTGGGATTTGTGATAAGATAAATTTTAATTTGTCGGTGACCCGACAGGACGTGTCGCGATTTACTTTACTTGTAAATTAAAATAAACTTCGCGAAATTTACTTTAATAAAATAGGATTTGTCAGTTTCAAAATAAAAAAAATATTAAAGCTGCCTGCTTTAGTATGCGGAGGCTGATGTGTACGCAGTACACTAACAATTGTGATTTTACTGTTGCTACAGTAAGAATAAAACATTTTGGGAAGACAGTATAAGCCCTTGTAACAGTACGCAGTGACTTTTCTTTGGTCAAACTTTCTTTACAAAGAAAGTTT
>JAZQZW010000011.1:0-22414 GCA_045634285.1 Oscillospiraceae bacterium | reverse complement strand
ATCAGCCTTTGGCCCATATGCCGAAGAGGTTACAGTCGACCTTAATAAACTGGGTACAAACGGACTCTATCTTATAACCGGTGATACAGGAGCAGGAAAAACCACTATATTTGATGCCATTACCTTTGCTTTGTACGGCGAGCCAAGCGGTACAACAAGAGATGTTTCTATGTTTCGTTCAAAATATGCGGATAATAACACTCCTACTGAGGTTAAACTTTATTTCACCTGCAAAGACAAACAGTACTTCATAAAAAGAAACCCTGAATATGAACGTCCGAAAAGAAGCGGAAAAGGTACTACAAAAGAAAAATCGAATGTTGAATTACATCTTCCGGATCAAAGTGTAATAACCAAAAAAAATGAAGTAAATGATAAGATAATTGAAATTGTCGGATTAGACAGAAATCAGTTCGGTCAGATTGCTATGATAGCTCAGGGTGACTTTCTGAAATTATTGCTGGCACCTACTGATGAAAGAAAGAAAATTTTCCAGAAAATCTTCAAAACCCAGAAATTCAGCACCCTTCAGGAAAAACTGAAATCAGAGTCAAACGCTCTGAAAAGCGAATATGACGCAATAACAAGCAGTATCAACCAATATGTAAGCGGCATCATCTGCGATGAACACAGTTCTGTTTATCAGGAAGTCTGCAACGCGAAAAATGAACATCTGCCTACCGAAGAAATAGTAAAACTTCTTGAAAAGCTTATAGCCGAAGATGAAAAACAAGAGAAGGAAATCAAGAAAAAAACTGAAGAACTTCAGAAGGAACTTGATGAAGTAAAGAAGGTTATAAGCAAAGCTGAAGATATAACCAAAGCTAAATACGATCTGGAAGAAAATGAAAAGAATTTCAAATACGAATCTGATATGAAGAAAACTCTCGGTGAAAAACTTGAAGAGAAAACGAAAAAACTACCTGAAATGGAAAAGCTTACTGATAAAGCAGCGAATATAAAGGCACTTCTTCCTGATTACGATGAGTTATCTGTCAAGCAAGGAAAATTCAACGAAAATGATGCCTATATAAAAAACAGCAACGATTCTATTGAAGCAATCAACAATAAAATTCTGGAACTTGCCAAAAAGAAAACCGCTTACACAGAAGAACATCAGACTCTTGAAAAAGCAGGGGAAGAAAAAATCATTCATGAAAACAAAAAAAAGCAAAAAGAAGATGAAAAATCAAGACTTGAAAAACTGATTGTCACTATTGATGAGGCAGAAAAATCAAAGGCTTTATATTCGTCTGCATACAAGGTATATATAGAAAAACAGAATACCGTTGAAATACTGGATGCTGAATACAAGATGAAAAAAAGAACTTATCTCGAAGCACAAGCAGGCATTTTAGCAGAAAATCTGATAGAAAATATGCCATGTCCCGTATGCGGTTCCACATCCCATCCGCAACTTGCCACAAAGCCTGTAGGCGCACCTACTAAAGATGAACTTGATGTGCTTGAAAACGAATTAAAAAAAGCCAGCGAAAATGCAAATAATGCAAGAGAACATGCAGGCAAGCTGAAGGGTACAGCCGATGAAAAAGAAAGTGCCGTAAAAGCGGAAATATCTGCGATTTCAGAAAATATAACCACCGAACAGGCAAAGTCTGCAATTGCAGAGAAATTATCCGATATAGCTGCAAAGATAAAAGAGCTAGATAAAAAAATAGCCGATGCACAGCAAAAAAATATTCGCAGGCAAGAAATAGAAACCCTTTTATCGAAGATTGAAAAGTCTTCAGAAGCCAAAAATCAAGAACTTGATAAAATCAAAGACACAGTCAAATCAAAAATCTTTGAAAACGAATCCCTTCAGAACAGACTTGAAGAACTCAGGGCAAAGCTTACTTTTAAAACAAAGGCTGAAGCTGAGCAGGAAATTGCAGCTTTATCCAAAGCAGCAGAGATTATCAGGAATGATTACAATAAGGCTTGTGAAGCGGTAAATCTGAACAAAGAAAAGCTTGCATCTTTAACATCAGCCAAAGAAGAAATTCTCAAGCGCATCGGTAACGGTGTTGATATTGAGCTTGACAAAGAAAAGGAAAAGGAAAATCAGCTTAATATCAATAAAACAAATCTTGACCAGACCTCCAAAACGATTTACAGCCGCATAGATACAAACAAACTGTGTCATAGCAATATTTCAAATAAGCTTGCTGAAATCAAAGAAGTGGAGAAAAAATACATCTGTATGAAAGCACTTTCTGACACAGCAAACGGAACCATACAAAGCAAAGAAAAGATTGCCCTTGAAACCTATATTCAGATGAATTACTTTGAAAGAGTTATAAATCGTGCCAACAAAAGATTTATGATTATGTCCGGCGGACAATATGAGCTGAAACGCAGAAAAGAAGCAAACAACAAGCAAAGTCAGAGCGGACTTGAATTGGATGTAATCGACCATTACAACGGTACTGAAAGAAGCGTAAAAACTTTATCAGGCGGTGAATCCTTCAAGGCATCATTATCGCTTGCGTTGGGGCTTTCTGATGAAATTCAGTCCTCTGCAGGCGGAATCAGAATTGACACAATGTTTGTAGATGAGGGCTTTGGCTCATTGGACGACGAATCCTTGTCTCAGGCAATAAATGCACTTTCTCAGCTGGCTGAGGGCAACAGACTTGTAGGAATCATTTCTCACGTCAACGAGCTTAAAACCAGAATAGATAAGCAGATTGTTGTAACAAAAGCAAAAACAGGCGGAAGCCGTATAGAAATCAAACAATGATTACCGAAATATTATGACGCTAAAAATTCAAGAGCTGTCCGATTTATAGTCGGATAGCTCTTTTTATATAATTTCATGGATTTAGATATAATCAAACAGTATATCAAGTATAAATATGTTGATAACCACACTATTTTTTAAAGAAAATATTGCATTTTAGTTATAATTTTGATATAATTACTTTAGATTGTATAAAATAATACAAATCTGAAACATCGAAAATTTTAAATTATGGGAGGTTAATATGACAGCCAGAGAAAAATTGATAAGATATGAAGACGTTTACGATCATGTTGGTTCTTCTGAAATATTTATGGAGGCCATGCGTGATTGTCTTAAACATCACATGAATAATGATTTTTTCAGAAAGTATATGGAAAAATCAAATTTTAATCCTGATGAATTACATACAGAACAAGACCTTGTAAAAATCCCGTTTATACACGCAAACTTTTTTAAAAAATATGAAGTACTGAGCGTTGAACGTGATAAAATAGTTGAATATGCAACAAGCTCCGGAACAACAGGTCAGAAAAGTCAGATGTTTTTTGACCAGGACACATTTGATTTCGGAAATTCAATGATAAAAAACGAGTTTCGCTACTATGGTTTCCTGTCGGATAAACCTACCAATTATCTTTTATTCACTTATGAGCCTGCTCAGACAAGCAAAAATCTCGGTACAGCCAAAACAGATATGGGTATGCTTAGTTATGCTCCTGAGAATGACACATTTTTCGGGCTAAGATACAACGGCTGTGGGCATGATTTTGATGTATACGGAACAATCAAAGCCCTTGAAGAATATGAAGAGCAGGGACTTCCTGTCCGTATTTTTGGCTTTCCGTCATTTTTGTATTTTACAGTAAAGCAGATGAAGGATACAGGTCACCGACCACTTCACTTAAATCCTGAATCCATGACTATGCTGGGTGGCGGCTGGAAGGGATATGCCGACAAGCAGATACAGAAAACAGAGCTTTATGCCATGGTTGAAGAAATGCTTGGAATACCTGAATCAAACTGCCGTGACGGATACGGCTCAACAGAACATTCCGTACCTTATTTTGAATGTCCGAAGCATCATTTTCACATTCCTGTTTACAGCAGAATGTTTATTCGTGATGTTGAAACTCTGGAGCCGCTTCCATATGGTGAAGCAGGATTTGCCAATTTTATTACACCGCATCTGCTCAGCGTACCTGCCGTATCTGTATTAATGGGAGATATGGCTGTTATGCATTCTCATGAAGAATGTGGCTGTGGAATAAAAACACCATTTATGGAAATTATCGGACGTGCAGGTACAAGTAAGAGCAAAAGCTGTGCCATTACAGCAAGTGAACTGCTTAAACGCTGATTTGGGAGGTAGTTATGGAAGTTATTATTAAAGGTAAAAGAGTTCAGACAGAAAAAAACAGCTGTCTGGATAATATAAATGAATACATATGTCAGACACTTTCAGTCGGTGTCCCTGACATACGCCGTATAATCAGAAGTCTTGATGAACTTGGCAAATATATGTTAAGCGACGAACAGTTTTTGATTTCAGAGCTTACAGAGCTTGGCTTTTCAAAGGAAGAGGCTGTTCAGATAAAAAAGGATTCTCTCGGTGTACTTGCAGCTGATGAACTTTTTAAGAAAATCAAGCGTGAGCTTGGTGGTCTGCCTTTTGAAATCAGCAGACTCAGCAGCAGAGAACAGGAATTTGAGGGCTGGATGCCTGTGGGAGTACTTGGTCATGTTACAAGTTCAAATGATGCGATGCTTCCGTTTTTCAGTTCGGTAGAGGGTATTCTTACAGGAAATATAAATATAATCAAAACTGCAACAGGGGCACATAAGGTTGCCATGACTATGATTGAAAAGCTTTGTGAAATTGATGAAAGTCTTTGCCCGTATTTCTATGTTTTCCCGTTATCTTCAAAGGATGAAGAACTGCTTAAAAATATGTTTTCACTCTGTAATGCAGTAGCTGTATGGGGTTCAGACGCTGCAACATCAGGCGTACGTAAGCTTGCACCTTCAGGCGTAAAAATCATTGAATGGGGTAACAGAATAAGCTTTGCATATTTCACCAAGGGCGGCTGCACAGATGAAGCCCTTAAAGGCCTTGCAGAAGACGTCTGCGTAAACGACCAGCAGGCATGCAGCGCACCTCAGATTGTCTATTACGAAACAGACAGTCATGAAGAGCTGCTTGATTTCTCAGAACGTTTTATGAAAATACTTCAGAATGTTTCGGATACACACCCTCTCCACCTTATGTCACAGGCAGAAAAGGCAGAGCTTACAACACAGACACAGCTTTGTTATCTTGATGAGATTATGGGCAACGCAAAGCTTTTTGAAGGAAGAGGCTGCCGTATTTATGTGAAGTATGATAACGAACTTTCTACATCACCTCTTTATCGTACAGTTATTGTAAAACCGATAAAACGTAACGAAATTATTTCTGTACTTCGTCCGTTCCGTTCTTATCTTCAGACAGTAGGTCTTGCATGTGAGAGAGGCGAGATTGCACAGCTTAGTTCACTTCTGCTTGCTGGCGGTGTAAACAGAATTACTGACCCTGGACTTATGATGGGTGGTTACACAGGAGAACCTCATGACGGTGTATATGCCATGACACAGTATCTAAAAAGAATAAGTCTTACAAGCAGCAGTCTTCCTAAAGGAAGTATGTCGCTTTCTGAAATGGAGCCAATGAAAAAAGCACCGTTTGAGGCAGGAACACCATTGACCGAAAAATCAGCGTTCCCACAGAATCGTGAAATCAAGGACAAAGGATATTTACTTCTTAAAAGTGGCGGAAGTTCCGGAAAGGCAAAATATGCTCCCCACACTTACGATGATGCAGAGGTAACCTATGAAGAAACATCACGCTTTATAATTTCAGCGGGTGTTGACCCTGAAAAGGATATATGTATGAATCTGTTCTACTCAGGCAGCTTATACGGTGGATTTATAAGTATATATGAGGCTCTGAAAAAAGCAGATGTTATACAGCTTCCAATGACTGCTGAAATGGATATGCAGTATGTGACAGATGAGATTATTTCAAACAAAGTAAATGTTCTTATGGGTATGCCAACATATATTCTCAGACTTTTCCGTGAACAGAAGGAAGCTCTTGAAAAATACAGAGGAATTGATACAATCCTTTATGGCGGAGAACATTTTGACCCTGCACAGATTGCTTATCTGAAAGAAACATTCAATATCAAAAGAGTTGCTTCTCTTGCATACGGCTGTAACGAAATCGGTTCAATGGGTTACGCATGTGAATACTGTGAAGGAACAACTCATCATGTAGTCGCAACAAAATATCTTGAAATTCTCAAGCTTGACAGTGATGAGCCTGTTGAAGAGGGTGAAACAGGAAGACTTGTATGGACACCGAGAGATCAGGAAAATATCGGAATACAGAGATATGAAATCGGAGATTTGGGACGTTTTGTTAAAGAACCTTGCAAATGCGGCAGAGTTGCTCCACGTTTTGAGCTTCTTGGAAGATTCGGAGATGTTTTCAAATTTGCAACCAACTATATCAACTACAAAAAGATAAAATCCATATTCGGAGAAGAAATGGGATACACAGGTTGGATTCAGCTGATTTTAAGCTATGACGAAATAAGCTGTATGGATATCTGTGTTGAAGAAGATATGACATATTCTGAAGCAGATGCTCTTGACATTCTTTCAGAACACTAT
This sequence comes from Oscillospiraceae bacterium, assembly GCA_045634285.1. Taxonomy (GTDB): domain Bacteria; phylum Bacillota; class Clostridia; order Oscillospirales; family Ruminococcaceae; genus Porcipelethomonas. The sequence goes on along the minus strand of JAZQZW010000011.1, from coordinate 15,957 downwards.
CCCGAAATCAATGAAATCCTTACCGACAAAACAGGCAGAATTTCAATTGTCAGAAAAGCAAAATCCGACTTTGAATTAAGTACGGGCGGAGGCAAGGTAAGAAGTGTTATTGACAGAAGAATGCAGGGGTAAGGAAGGTTTTTATGAACACAACATACGTATGTAAACATAATCCGATAGTCAGGAAAATATTTCTTTCAATGCTCCTGCCGACAATCCTGATGAATCTTACAACAGCAATAGGCTCCGTTGCCGATACAATTATTATCGGTCAGTATCTTGATGACCTTTCATTGTCTGTTGTAACCTTTGCAACACCGATTTACATGGTTATCAATACATTTGCCGCACTTTTTGCTGTAGGCGGATGTATAGCCATGGGAATTGATGCCGGAAAAGGCGATAAGACTTCGGCAAATCAGGCTTTCAGCCTTTCGATTGAACTTCTGGCAATTACAGGTATATTATTTTTACTGTCAGGAATCTTTTTCATTGATATTATCACCAAATGGCTTGGAGCAGGAGAAGATGTTTTTGAAGCTGTGAAAGAGTATTCCCGTATTGTTCTTGTTGGTGGTCCAGTATTTGTTATGAATATCGGTCTTGCATTCTTTGTTCGGAATGATGGCAGACCGACACTTTCCATGATAGGCATGTTTTCTTCAATTGCTGTTGATATTGTGCTTAATTTTGTATTTGTAGGTTTTCTCGGAATGGGTGTTTCAGGTGCAGCGTATTCTACGGTTTTAGGGCAGCTTGTCAGTATTATTGTAATTGGCACTCACTTCCTGTCATCTAAAAACACATTGAAATTCCGACTCGTATTTAACAGCACTGCATTTCGAATCGTTAAAAACGGTATAAGCTCTGCACTTCATTTTGTTTATCAGTTTCTGACTATCCTGATTATGAACCATTTTTTATCAAAGCTTGCAGGTGTGGAAGGAATTGTTATCTATACCGTTGTATTTAATCTTTCAACGGTATCACTCTCTGTTTTCGAGGGTATAAGTCAGACTATACAGCCTATGGTCAGCAACTATTTCGGTGAGAAAAGCTATAAGAATATAAGGGAAACTTTAAGACTTGCACTTATAACTGTTTTTGTTATATGCGGCTCGGTCACTCTGATACTTGAAGTTATTCCAAGTATTGTTCCTGTTGTTTTTGGAATAGATGATATTTCTCTTATAAAGCAATCTGCTGTCGCTGTCAGAATATTTGCAACAAGTATGATTATTATGACTGTTAATGTTGTAATCGGATATTATCTCCAGTCAACCGAGCAGAATTTCATGTCATCGGTTATAATAAGTCTTCGCTGCTTTGTACTGTTTCTTGGCGTATTTTTTGTTCTTGGAAAATTCTTCGGCACAAGCAGTATATGGGCGGCATACACAATAGCAGAACTTATGACATTTGTGATTATTGTGGTTATGGTACAGATAAAGCGTTTAAAGATGAAAAACGGCGGAACAAATGCAAATATTCTTTTGCTGGATAATACAGTCGAAAAAAATACAGATTGTCTTACCTGTAAATGCGGCACAGAAAACCTTGATAATTTCATTGTAAATGTTAAGGAAAATCTTGAAAAGACAGCACAAATCAGCGAGAAAATGCGTTGTAATGTGATTTCTTATCTTAATGTAATAAAAGAGCTTTGTAATGAAAAAAACGGAAAGTACATTGAGGTTGAAATAAACAACATTCAGAAAAAAGTAATTATCAGGGATAACTTAAAATACTCAGATGCAACAGAACATCTGAATAAAATTGCTGAAAACGGCAATACAACTGCCGAACCTGTTCTTGGCTGGAACAGAGTATGTTTTGAATGAGGTGAAAACAATGAAAGCTTTTAAAGTAACTTCAATTGAAATTACAAACAGAAATTTTTATATAAATGCTGTTCTGAATTTTCTTGATTCACTTGCTGCCGCAAACACAAAAATGGATTTCAGCAGATATAACAATCTCAGATATGTTGCAGCTGAAATGCTTAAGCACAGAATCGAAAAAGCCTATCCGGGAACAGAGGGCATAATAACTGTTGAGCTTTATCTTACAGATAAGTATTTTGAATTTTCTGTAAAGGATAAAGGTGTTCCGACATGGGCAGATTTTTCAGTCAGCAAAGATAGTATTGATGTAAACGATAAGGAATCGATACGTAATGCTCTGATAAATTATATGACAGACGGATTTGGTATCGAAAAGCTGGGAAAAGACGGACAAAGAATATTTGTACGTTCCAATATAAAGCGTCAGATTGTTTTCAAAAAACCAGAGCCATATCCTGAAACAAAGGTGCTTGATACCAATATTTCAATAAAAGCGGTTGAAACCCATGAAGATGCCATTGAGGCAATAAGATGTATATACAGCGAATACGGATATTCATACAGTTATGAAAATCTTTATTACATCAACAGCTTTATGAATTCAATTAAAAACAAGGAGATTATGTCATTCCTCGCTGTAAATGAGCATGGTCAGACTGCAGGACATTTTGCACTTGCATTTTCTGATACATTCAAAAATATGCCTGAAATTTCCACTGTTGTTACAAGAAAAGAATTCAGAGGGCTTGGGCTTTTTGCAAAATTTATGGACCATTGTCTGAAGCTTGGTGAGCAATATGGATTCAGAGCGCTTATGGGTCAGCCTGTGGCTTTTCACCCACTGTCACAAAAAGCATTTATTAAATCAGACTTTACTGCAACAGCGCTTCTTTTATCCTACATATCATCTGATATTGAAAGTGAGTACAACAAGGATAACAAAAGACTTGATTTGTTTACAAGCGTAAAAATACTTGATAAAAACGCACACAGTATAGTTTATCCTCCTGATGAAATACGTGATTTTCTGGAAAATATCTTTAAGAATGCAGGCTATAACTGTGAAATCAGAAATAAACATCAGCCTGATGAAAATACTGTTATCAATGCTGAAACAAATCCTTCTCTAAGAGCAACCAAGATAATCATAAAAAGTGCCGCTGACGATCTGGAAAGTATACTTAAAGATGCGATAAAGGATTCTGTCAGAGCAAACAGCGAAATGATTGAACTGTTTATTTCATTAAACGTTCCCGGCTGTGAACATGCTTATAAAACAGCCAGAAGAAATCACTTTATCTTTTCAGGTGCAATTCCCGGCAGTGAAACAGCTGATTATATTGTCATGCAGCTTCTTATCGGTGCAGACAATAATTATGAGCAGATTGTTACTGTGGGAGAGTTCGAAAAGCTTAAAAACGATATTATCTTATTAAATAATAAAGGAGAATATAATGAGTGTTAAAACATATTCATTGAATGAGATTATTTCCTATGCAAGAAACAATTCCGAATATTACGCAAAATTATATAAGGACCTTCCGGAAAATGTATCCCTGACAGACCTTCCGCTTATTGAACAGGATGATTTCTGGAACAACTGTGATAAAAACGGATATCCCGTTGCAACACATCCACAGACAGACGGTCAGATTTTTAAAAGCGGAGGTACTACAGGAAACCCTAAGTATTCACTTTATACTGCTGAAGAATGGCAGACAATGTGTGAGTGCAGTGGTGCTGTTCTTACAAAAGGCGGTCTTTCAAACGGTACAAAAATAGCCAATCTTTTTTATGCAGGCGGACTTTATGCAAGTTTTCTTTATACATACAGCATGCTTTATTTTGCTTCGGCAAAAACAATTATGTATAATCTTTCGGGAAACATTACAATTGAAGAAATGGTATCCACAATTCTTGACCATAAAATCAACTGCCTTGCAGGTACACCATCTATTCTGACAAAAATTGTTTCATATATTCAGGAAAACAATCTGACAGGCTTTGAAGTAGATACAGTTTATTTTGCAGGAGAAACTCTGTATCAGGATCAGAGAGACAGAATAAGCAGAATATTCGGAAAAGAAATTGAATTCAGGTCAATTTTCTACGCTTCAAACGATGGTGGCCCTATCGGGTATTTTACTACAGATTGCGGATTCAATGAGCATCGAGTTATGTCGGACCTTACTGTTATGGAGCTTATCGACCCTGACACAGGAGAGGTTATTACAGAAATGAACAAGCCGGGTATGATTTACATTACATCTCTGTTCAAGACTCTTATTCCTCTTATAAGATATCCTGCCGGTGACATGGGTGAATATACTGAACCTGAGGGAACAGCTGATCGAAAATTCAGGATACTCGGAAGAAGTAATGTTGCGGCAAGAGCAGGCTATGTTACCCTGTATCCGCAGGATATCGGTGATATCCTTAAAAAGTGCGGCATAGATTATTATTCCTATCAGATAATAGTTGAACGTGATGATAAGGATTACTTCCTGTTTAAGATTGCTGCCTCTGCCGAAGGTGATACCGATAAATTTCTTGACATGCTTTACAATGAACGTCCTTTATTCAAAGATGCATTAAGTGAAGGTGTTATAAACAAACCAATAGTTGAATGGTGTAAGGTATCTGACCTTGAATATAATTCCCGTACAGGTAAATTAAAGGTTATTATTGACAGAAGAAAATAATTTTTTAAAATTCAAGAGCCATCTGAATTAAAATCAGATGGCTCTTTTAACTTTTATTATAACTTTATTTTACGATCCTGTGCCGCTGTACTTTGTTGCCCCGTACATCCAGAACTTATAGCTTAACCAGAAAAACAGTATTCCTATAAAAGGTGACAGCCATGAAAGTATAGGTACTTCATCAGGACGAAGTATCACAATACTCGGATAGTACGCAATAAATGCAATAGGTATTAAGAATGTAAAAATAAAACGAAATATCGGACTGAAAATTGTAATCGGATATTTGGCATAGTCCTTAAATCTTGTTACAAGGTCAAGAACATAGAACGAATTCTGAATCCAGAAGCATGTTGCCGCAGCCGCATTCTGCAAGGCTATCATTATCAGCGAGGCTGTAATAAGAAATACTGCTACCTTAATCAGCATAAGAGGTGTGAAATCAAGTCCGAGCTTACTCCATGAATAAGCAATTGTGCCGATACCGAATGCAAGCTGTCCAAGCCCTTTAATATCAAACACCTCAGACTGATAATAGAAAAACAGATTTATCGGTCGGAAACAGTATTTCACAAAATCTCCCGAATACACATACATTCTCAGACTCCAGTTGTTGTCAAACAGACATTGAACAGGTGTTAATGATACAAGTGAAAAGCCATATAAAAACAGCATTTCATGATAACCCCAGCCGTTGATTGACGGAAAGCTTCTGAACAAAATCCAGAAACTTACAAAGCCTGCAATATTTGTGAAAATCATGCCGATTGTGGAAATTATAAAATCTGCACGGTAACTCATTTTACTCTTTATATCCTGCACAAGTATCTTACCATAAATACGCAAATAAAAACCCAGACCTTTTCTTTTCATAATATCAGCCTCCATTCACAGTAATCTGTTTTAGTGATATCTTCCAGAAAAGCTTGCTTACAACTGTCATAACAATACACCAGAAAAGCTGTATTCCAAGTGTTGTAGCTACCGCACTAAGCTGTGGATTTCCATCAAGCAGAACAGACAGCGGTGCGTTGTAAATGGACTGAAACGGCAGATAGTAAACGATTGTTTTCAGCGGCTCAGGGAAAAACGCAACAGGAACTGTAACTCCCGAAAGCAACATAACAATTACCTGTTTCATAATATTTATGCCCCATATTGATTCTGTGTACAGACAGATTGTTCCAACAATAAAATCAATACTGTAGTTTATCAGAACTGCCATAACAACAGATACAGCAAAAAACAACAGGTTGATACCAAGCTTTATTTCACCGTTTGTAACGACTGCTACAATAATAAAAGTTGGCAGGAATGTGAAGAAAAACTGTGTTACAAAGCTCCCTGAAAATGACCAGAACATATATTTCCGATAGTCTATCGGCTTTAACAGGTCAAGTGCTATTTTACCCGATTGTATACTTCTTCCCATTTCCCATACAATGTACATTTCCATAAAATTAAACAGGGCTGTTGCAAGCACAAGGTAAATGAGCGTATCTGAAAAAGTCATTCCGTTTACAACATCTGTTCCAGCCGAATTATAAATAGCCTTCCACAGAAAATAAACTACAATAAGATAAAGAATATTTCCCGCAACAATTACAAGCGTTCCCAGACGAAACTGCAGCGACTCTATAACTCCTGCTCTGGTAAGGGTGAAAAATTTTTTCAGCTTCATTCAACACCCTCCTCATAGATTTTCTTTATGACATCTTCGGTGGAAATTTCTTCAAGCTGCATATCCTTTATTTCATAGCTGTTCTGAAGTCCTGAAAGAACGTCCATAACCTTAGCTTTTTCTTCATCAATAAGAATTGAAATCCATTCGTCATCAGCAGAAACTCTGAAATCTGAAAGCTCATTTTTAATCTTATCAGCAAGCTGTTTCATATCTCCGTCAACTCTTATTTTCAGCGTTCTGTATGAACCGAAGAATCTTTTGAGGTGCTCGATATCATTATCATAGAGCATTTTGCCCTTATCAATAATAACAATACGCTGACATAGTGCATCAACGTCGCCCATATCGTGAGTGGTAAGGATTACCGTTGTATTCTTCTCCTTGTTCAGAGCATGAATGAGTGTGCGGATTTTGGTTTTCATTGAAACATCAAGACCGATAGTAGGCTCATCAAGGAACACAATTTTCGGATTATGCAGAAATGCTGCCAGTATATCGCTGAGGGTACGCTGACCAAGCGACATCTGACGGACAGGCTTATGAAGCAAAGGTTCAATATCCACAAGCGATTTGTAAAGGGTCATCATATTTTCATAATCGCTGTCGCTGACACCGTAAATATCCTTGAGTATCTTAAAAGACTCCACCAAAGGCAACGCCCACCACAGCTGAGAACGCTGTCCGAAAACAACACCGATTTCCTGTGCGTTTTTTGCTCTGTTCCGATAAGGAACATTTCCGCCAACAAGAATTTCTCCCGAGGTCGGTTCAAGTATGCCTGTCATCATTTTAATTGTTGTGGACTTCCCTGCTCCGTTTGGTCCGAGATAACCGACGATTTCGCCCTGCTGAATATTCATGCTTATATTATCAACAGCACGTACAATTTTATAATCTCTTGAAAACAGGTCCTTAAAGCTACCCTTAAGACCTTCACGACGGTTTAATACTTTGAATTCTTTAGTAATGTTTTTGATTTGAATAATTTCTGACACAATAATTACCTCACTTTCCTGTGAGCCTGAGATGGAAGTTCTTATATTATAACAGATATAAAATTGATTGATTTATTTAGTATATCTCAATAATTCCCCTGTGTCAAGCCAAAACATGTTTTTGTAGTTATTCTGTAATGAAATAGTCAATGAACAGCAGTACGTGTTTTACTGACTATGATTATAAAAACGACATGCATATTGTTGACTTTTTTTACTCACATGGTATAATTAATATATCAGATAAAAACCTATTTTATCAAATGGAGGAATGTTATGAATATAATTTCTTTAAATGAAGCCGACAAAACGATAATGCATTTATGCGGAACAACTGTTGATTCCAGCCGCCCAAACAGAAGTCACTTTAAAGGAAAAGGACCATTTATTGATGCATATCAAAATGACAGCAGAATTAGTGATTTTGAAAGTCTTAACGCCAGTCTTGTGGCGTTAAGTGTCAACGGAGAGGATTATGTATGTTCTGTTGTCGGCCAAAGCGAAGATACGAAGTCACGGTTTACTGTAGGTTATGATCCTCTTACAAACTCCTCACACTCAGGAACTAAAGCTGTTATTTTTATTAAAGATAAAGGTTTATGCAGAATCGGGCGTCTGGAAAAGATACAATTAAAATATAATCAACGTCCACATAGCCAAGGGCATTTTTATTCCTACTCATTAAGTTCTGTAAATAAATCAGAGAAAATAATTGATTTTGATGACTTCCTTAACGGAACACAATTACCATAAAAATAAAGGAGATATTATGTTTACTGAAATAAATTATATAGATTCACTTGCTGCTCCAGATGGTTATAAACTTGAAAGAATAACCGCAACAACCTATTCACTTGAACCTTCTATGATATTTCTGCTCAATAATATTTTTGAGGTTGATAAAACAAATGCTGTTTTTTCTGACCTTTCCAACAAAAAGACACTTTTATCATTCTTCTCTCAGAATGCATTAAAAAATACTCTTAAATCAAACAGACTACGTATATTTTATCAGAAAGATAAATTTAATTATAATCTGAAAGATAATATTAACACAGACTTTTCAGCCGTTATTGCAAAATGCTGTATACCTGTTAAAAAAGATGATTATGCATTTCATCCTAAAATTATTCTTGCTGAATATAGTAAAGATAATGAAATACGTGAAAGAATAATCGTTTCAAGCCGAAATCTTACATGCAGCAATAATTTTGAAACACAGATTATTGCTGAGCGTACAATTGATACGCGTCTTGATGATTATGACAATTACAATACACTTGCCGAACATATTGAAAAGCAAAACTGGACATATAAAAACAATGCAAATAATAATGGAAATATCAGTATAGAAATTTTTTGTCAGTCTTCTCAAAACAATGGCTATGAAAAACAGATTTTTACAGATGCCGCCACTAACATAATCGTTATTTCACCTTTCTTTTCCCAAAACTATCCTCCACTCGGAAACACAGCGTGTTACCAGTCTTTTGAGGATGATGCCCAGAACCTCCACAGCAAAATGTACTGTGTTACAAAAAACGAAAAAAGTGAACTATGGATTGGCTCTGCCAATTGTACACATAATGGTCTGAACAAAAACTATGAATGTATGGCTAAACTTGGTTTTGACAGAGATATTTCAGGTGATTTTAAAACATTTTTGAAGGAGAAGGAAATTAAACCGACTGATAAAGATAAACTTAAAACAATTGATTCAAGCAGTGATAATAACAATATTCTTGAAACATTTATAAACAATCATACATTTACTCTTAAAGAAATCACTGAATCCGATTCTTCGAATAAGCTTGTATTTGAAATAACCCCTGTATCACCTGTCACAACTATAAATGGTTCGGATATCAAAGTACATCTTATGACTATAAAAACTGAATATTGCATATCGAAAAACACTCTTGAGTTTTCTATACCAACAGAAGATATATCAAATGCACTTGTTCTGAAAGACAAACAAGGAAATCAGCGTATAGTTTTTGCAGAATGTAATGATAACGTACAGGCTATCATTGACAAAACATATAAATCTCTTGCCAATAAAAAAATTAAAACTGTTTTCCCGAATATCAGACTTTCATTAAATAATAATCAATTTTCCAATAATTCAAACTCAAATACCAACAATAAAACTATAAGCTCTTCACATTCGGATAAGGATTATGAAAATATTATTAAATGCTATATAAACGGTGAAACTGATTTTCTGAAACTTCTTAAAAATAAAATCAACAAAAATGAAAGTTGCTTTGAAAACAGTAAAATAATTCTTGATTATCTGGAGGCCTTAACAAATGATGAACATAATAAAGAACTTTAAACCCAAAATATCCAATGTTTCAGACTTTCAGTTGAAAACCGTAAAGTATATCGCAAAAAAACTGTATGTTGATAAGAAACAAAAATTTGTTCTTGCTGATGAAGTCGGACTTGGAAAAACATATGTATGCCGTGGTCTTATTGAACTTGGACAAAAAATAAAAAATGACAAATTTACTGTACTGTATATATCTCCGAATGACGGACTTGCAAAACAAAATCATCCTGAGCTATGCAAAGGTTTCACAGATTCAAAAAAAGCAAAACGTCTTTCCTCAATTACTGATTTCAGTAAACAAGATTATAATATTTATTCTTTTTCAAGCTCCATGTTTTTTAATAAACAAACTGAAAGCAATGTTGGTGATGAAGATGAACGAAACATAATATGTAAATACCTTTATAGTATAGCAGACCTTTATACAAATCCTGATGATTTCAGACTTTACGCTGATGCGGTTGCCTCAGCATTATATAAACCGGACAGAAGATATTGGATTTATTCCAATAACGAATTAAATCAGAACTTTTTAACTTATTGTCAAGACGAATATAAAGAGTTTATTTCCAATTCAAGACAATGTTCCAATTGTAATAACTCAGAAAAAAAATATGCCGATATGCTATTTAATTATATGAATCAAACAAATTTTAATATTAATAATGTTGTAGACTGTTTAAAAACTCTTTTAATAAACAATAATAAATCGGATATTATTGACTTAACTCAAGGCCAGTTTAATCCAAATACCCGAACAACTTTTAACAACAATAATAATTATCATAATATTATTAACGCTATCATTCCTTATAATTATAACTATAATAATAATTTAAGTAAAACAGATACTGCAGATTGGTTTTATCATTTAAGACGAATCATAAACTTTATAAACCTGTGTAAACTTCAACCTGACATTATTATTATAGATGAATTTCACAAGCATTTTACAGAATATGAAAAAAATGAAATCAATGAGTATTATATAAAATATCTGAATCTTGACACAAAATGGCTTTTTGTATCTGCTACACCATATAAGATTGATATGTGCGGATATGAAGAACCTGATGATGCTGCCGATGAAAGTAATGACTCTACAAAAGGGTGTTTTAATAATTTTTCGGATTTGTATACTTATGTATCTGGAAATGATGATAACGACGTTGAAACTAAACTAAACGAAATAAAAAATAGGCTGAATAAATTAAAAACAGTTAAAAACAAAGCTGACTTTGACAATGAATGGGAAAAATGTAAAAAAGCTAAAATCGAACTTCAAGTCCTCCTTTCGGAATGCATAGTGCGTACCGAACGTTATACTTTAAACGACAGTAATAACGGTTATATGAAAATAAAAATTCCGGACATAAAACCTGAGTATGTTGAGAATGACAAAGAGCAGATTAAAAAGTATTTTAAGTATGATGCAGAGCAGATTAAAACCTTATTTGAGTATGCAGAAAATACAACTGGTATTGTTACTTACTGCAAAATGACACCTTATGTTGCTTCATTCTCGGAAGATTATCAATTGAATATTGATTATAGTAACATTGGTGAAAATTACTTATGGGACGGAAAATCCGAACCTGAGCATTTCAGATATCAGAAGCTTAAAGAAATTGTTATGCCAAAAGGAATTGATAAAATCTTATGGATTCCTCCGATATTAAACCAACATAATCTTAAAGGCGTATGGAAAGAATTTGCAGAAACAAATCCTGATTATACAAAAACACTTGTTTTCGGAAGATACAAAATGTCGGTAAACAGCATAGCTGCAATTCTTTCGGCACAATTAAATAATATCACTCCTCAAAATACACTATCAGATGATATTTTTAAAATTGCTGAGGATAATGATAAAATAATTGTATGCTTCAAAAACGCTTTAAAAAACTTTAGGTTTACTGAATGTATCAAAAAAGACGGCGAGAAAATCGAGTATCATGAAGATGGAGCACTTCAAATAATAAAAGGATTTACTGAAGTATTCTACAATTATCTTAAACGTAATAAGAATATTCTTGCAAATGCAGGCGTTACAGACAAAGATAGTTTATATCAATATTGCGAAGATGGTTGCCTTACAGACGTGCTGAAAGAATATCTGTTCCTTATAATAAAAGGGAAAAATGAATTAACCAAGGATGATTGCATACTTTTCAAAAGTATTTTTACTGAAAACGATAAAATAGAATGTGCATTAAAAATAAACGAAAACGAAAACGAAAGCGAAGATAAAGAGAAAATCCAAATTCAGAAAAATGCTGAAATTCATTGTAATTTTGCCTGTGTTTATGAAGAAAAAAATAACAGTCAGGAAAAATTCAATTCTCCGTTTTATCCGTTTGTACTTACTGTTACTGCCTCAGGACAGGAAGGTCTTAATTTCCACAATTACTGTCATTCTATTTTCCACTGGCAGTCCTCACCATCTCCTATAGATTACGAACAGCGTGAAGGCAGAATAAACCGTTACAGAGGACATATCCTCCGCAAACGTCTGTATCAACATGCACATAATGAAATGTATGCAAAAGCAAATTACTGGAACACTGAAAACTGGACTAATTTATTTAGGTCTGCTAAAGTCAATATAAAGGATAATATGAACGGACTTTGTCCGGACTGGATTATCTGCGATAAAAAGCTTGATGAATCTTTATATATAAAGTCCTATGATATATGCAATCCCCTCAGCAAAGAAGAAACCAATATAAACAAACTTAATGATTATCTGAAAAGTTATCGTGTTTCACTTGGATACGGCATAGGCTATGACGAAATATGTAAAATCAAAGAAAACTATAGACAATTAACAGGAAAAAATGATTTGAACTTTGAAGAAATCTTTATAAATTTATCTCCGAAATAAAAAGGTGGTATACTTATGACCGATAAGGAAAAGCTTTCAGCAGCACTTGAATTTGCCACAAAAAAGCATGAAAAACAAACACGCAAAGGCGGAGAACTTTATATTACTCACCCTGTTGCTGTGTGTGATATTGTAAAAGAAAAAGGCTATGGTACAGATTATCAGATAACTGCGCTTTTTCATGACCTGCTTGAAGATACCGATGCAACCGAATCTGAAATTCAAGCTATAGGTGGCACTGAAGTTTTAAACGCTGTAAAGCTTCTTACCAAAAAAGACGGTTATGTCATGTCTGAATATATCTCGGTTATTAAAAAAAACCCTATCGCAAAAGCAGTAAAGGCGGCAGACAGGCTTCACAATCTTCGCAGTGCCGTTACTACAGATGAAAGGTTCAGGCGTCGCTACATCTTTGAAAGTATAGACTGGTTTATGGACTTTGATGATGAAATCATAACTGTAATAAAAGAGCTTGCATCAACTCTTAAAAAGCCTCTTTACTCCTTATCAAGAAAAAATGCTGACGTATCAGAAAACCCACAGAAAAATTCATTTGTCCTTTTGGGTGATATATGTTACAGTATTTCACCTGATGAAATGGTTGCTGTAAAATCCGGTTATCTTGTCTGTGAAAACGGGAAATCAAAAGGGGTGTTCGAAAAGCTTCCGCCTGAGTATTCTCATCTTGAAGTACATGACTATTCGGGCAAGCTTATCATTCCGGGAATGGTTGATTTGCATATTCACGCTTCACAGTTCAGCTTTCGTGGTACAGGAATGGACATGGAGCTTATGGACTGGCTCAGCAGCTGTACTTTTCATGAAGAAGCAAAATTCGGTGATATTGAATATGCTAAAAGAGCCTATAAAATATTTGCAGATGAGATGAAGAAAAGTGCCACAACTCACGCCTGCATTTTTGCAACAATCCACAGACCTGCTACTGAAATGCTTATGGAACTTATGGAACAGACAGGACTTGTAAGCTATGTTGGCAAGGTGAATATGGACAGAAATGCAGAAGTGGATTTATGCGAAAAAAGCTCAGACTATTCCGCACTTGACACATTTGGCTGGGTTACAGATACTGCAAAAAAACACAACCATACCAAGCCGATAATTACCCCTCGCTTTATTCCGTCATGCACTCCTGCTCTGCTTAAGGAACTGAGTGAAATTCAGTCTGAATGTAATCTGCCTGTGCAGTCACACTTATCGGAAAACAGAAGTGAAATCGACCTTGTAAAACAGCTTGAACCCGACTCAGAATTTTATGGTGACGCTTATGACAGGTACGGGCTTTTCGGAAAAAATCATAAAACCGGCAGTAAATTCAGAACACTTATGGCACACTGCGTTCATTCTACAAATAAAGAAATAAAGCTTATGAAAGAAAATGAAGTTTTTGTTGTTCATTGTCCTGCCTCCAACACAAATCTCAGTTCAGGTATTGCTCCGATTAAAAAATATCTTGCTGAAGGGCTTAATATCGGACTTGGAAGTGATGTTGCGGGAGGACACACTCACTCCATGTTTGCTGCTGTCAAAGACGCAGTTCAGGTTTCAAAGCTTTACAGAATTTACGCAGACAAAAATGCAAAACCTCTGACATTCAGAGAAGCATTTTACCTTGCAACCAAAGGCGGCGGAAAATTCTTCGGCAGGGTCGCAGGCTTTGAAGAAGATTTTGAATTTGGTGCAATAGTCCTTGATGATTCAAAAATACCTAAATCTGATGAAATGACTATAGAACAACGACTTGAAAGTGCTGTATACGGCTCTCTTGACCTGTTCGGAATATCCGCAAAATATGTAAACGGTGTAAAGCTTTTTTAAAATGCAAAAACATCGGGCGAACAATGTTCGCCCGTTAATTTTTATTTACTAAGATTTAATTTTCTTACAGTATCACGAACATTCAGAACAAATGAAGGTGAAACCGAAAGCTCATCAATTCCCATTTTAATAAATGTTTCGGTAAGTGAAAGGTCAGCCGCCAGCTCACCGCAAATACCAATCCACGCACCATGCTTATGGGCATTTTCCGCAGCCATTTCAATAAGCCTCAGCACAGCCTCATGATGTGGGTCGCAATAGCGTTCAAGCTTTGGATTCTGTCTGTCGCATGCAAGTGTGTACTGAGTAAGGTCGTTTGTACCAACGCTGAAAAAGTCAACCTTTTTGGCAAGTCTGTCACTTAAAATTGCCGCAGCAGGTGTTTCAATCATTATTCCAAGCTCGATATATTCGGAATATTCAATTCCGTCAGTCTTAAGTTCTTCTTTAACCTGACTGCAAAGGGATAATATTTTGTCCAGCTCCCATTCACTTGCAATCATCGGGAACATGATTCCAAGTCTGCCGTAAACTGATGCACGATATAATGCTCGAAGCTGAGTTTTGAAAATCTGTGGATTGTCAAGGCAGAAACGTATTGCACGAAGTCCGAGAGCAGGATTTTCTTCCTTTTCAAATCCTAAATATTCAGCTTGTTTATCTGCGCCTATATCAAGCGTTCTTATAATTACCTTTTTTGCAGCCATGCTTTCAAGTACACGCCTGTAAACCTTGAACTGTTCCTCCTCTGTAGGAAAATTATTATTTTCAAGATACAGAAACTCACTTCTGAAAAGACCTATTCCACCTGCGTCATTAAGCAGAACAGCACCTATATTGTCAACGCTTCCGATATTTGCGTAAATATTGATTTTTCTGCCGTCAAGGGTAACATTTTCTTTGCCTCTGAGCTGATGAAGAAGTTCTCTTTTCTTTGCTTCCTCAAGCTGTTTTTCTCTGTATTTTTCAATTGTACTTTCATCAGGATTTAAAATCAGCTCTCCTGTGTATCCGTCAACTATTGCAGTATCTCCGTCGTTTATCCTGTTTAAAAATTCCTCACCAAGTCCTATAACAGCAGGAATATTCATTGTCCTTGCAAGAATTGCCGTATGTGAATTTGATGAGCCGTATGCAGTAACAAATGCCAGAACATTTTCCTTGTCGAGAGATACCGTTTCACTTGGCACCAGATCATCAGCACATATAATCACTTTTTCGTCTGATACAGATTGTCCGTCTTCATTGTCACTCATACACGCTATGATTCGGTTTGAAATATCACGCACATCAGCAGACCTTGCCTGCATATATGCATCGTCCATAGATGAAAACATTTCCGCAAAATTATCACCCGTCACCGCTACCGCATACTCGGCATTGACGCTCTGACTGTTTATCATTTCAACTATGGCCTCGTTATAATCGTCATCATCTATCATCATCATATGGATTTCAAAAATCTGTGCATTGGCTTCCCCAACCTCTCTGAGTGCCTTTTCATAAACATTCTGAAGCTGTGAAACCGCCTTTTTCTTCGCCTGTTCAAGTCTTTCAATCTGCTCTGATGGATTATCTGTCTTAATACGCTTCACTTCAACATCACGACGTTTAAATACAGAAATCCTGCCTACAGCAACAGCACCGTAAACACCTTTACCTACATATTTTATCATT
>JAZQZW010000010.1:0-2595 GCA_045634285.1 Oscillospiraceae bacterium | reverse complement strand
TGTATTCTTTTGTAACTTTTCTTGTACAAGCAAGAAAAGTTAAGCAACCAAAATAAAGCAATAAATATAAATTTACCTTTAAATAAAGCAATAAAATACCGGCATAATATAATATTATAATGTATTATGAAACGGAGTGTGCGAAAATGAAACTTATGACACTTAACACTCACAGTCTTATTGAGAAAAATTACAGCCAGAAGCTTAATGATTTTGTTTCAGCTGTTTTTGAAAAAAAGCCAGATATAATAGCCTTGCAGGAAGTAAATCAGTCAATGTCCGCAGATGTTGTTTCTGCAAAAAAGCTTACAGGATATTTTCATTGTGAAGAAAAAGCTGTTATCAGGAGTGATAATCATGTATATAATGCTGTAAATATTCTGCGTGAAAAAGGCTTGGAATATTACTGGACATGGCTTCCTGTAAAATGCGGATATGGTAAATATACCGAAGGAATAGCTTTAATGAGCAGGAGTCCGATTACCGAAGCTATAGTTATCGGAGTGAGTGAAATCAATAATTTCTACAACTGGAAAACAAGAAAAATCGTCGGCATAAAAACAGAAAAAACAGGTGATGAACTGTTTTTCAGCGTTCATTATGGCTGGTGGAACGACAGGGAAGAACCTTTTTGCAATCAATGGAAAAATACCCTTGAAAGATTGCCGAAAGCAGAAAAAATATGGCTTATGGGTGATTTTAACAATCCTGAACAAATCAGCAACGAGGGGTATGACCTTATACTTTCAGACGGCTGGTATGACAGCTATGAATACGCAAAAACCAAAGACAACGGAATTACGGTAGGGAAGGCCATAGACGGCTGGAAGGATAAAATAACATCAACAGACGGTATGAGAATTGACCTTATTCTATGCAGTAAGAAAACAGAGGTATTATCATCGGAGGTTATTTTTAACGGGAAAAATTATCCTGTTGTGTCCGACCATTACGGTGTACTTATTGAGTATGAAAGGAGTAAAGAATGAAAAGAAGTGCAGGAATATTACTTCCGATATCAAGCTTGCCGTCAAAATACGGTATAGGCTGTTTTGATAAAGAGGCATATAATTTTGTTGATTTTTTAAAGAGTGCAGGTCAGTCTTATTGGCAGATTTTACCTGTTGGGCCTACAAGCTATGGTGATTCACCTTATCAGTCCTTTTCGACCTTTGCAGGAAATCCGTATTTTATAAGTCTTGATGAATTTGTGGAAAAAGATTTTATTTCAGAAAAGGACTGCAAAGAAATAAACTTCGGAGAAAATCCTGAACGTGTGGATTATGAAAAGCTTTATTTGAACAGGTATGTCATTCTGAAAAAAGCCTTCAAAAACAGCCGAATAAGTACAGACAATGAATATATAAATTTTTGTGGTAAGAATGAATGGCTTGATAATTACGCATTATTTATGGCACTTAAGGATAAATTCAGTGGTGTTTCATGGTGCGATTGGGATAGTGATATAAGACAGCGTGACAATAGCATTTTGGAAAAATACAGGACAGAGCTTTCTGAACAAACAGAGTTTTATAAATTCTTACAGTATTATTTTTACAGACAATGGAGCAGGCTGAAAAAATATGCGAACAAAAACGAAGTGCAGATAATCGGTGACATTCCGATTTATGTAGCCTATGACAGTGCTGATGTATGGGAAAGTCCTGAGCTTTTTCAGCTTGACGATAAAGGTTTTCCGAAAGCTGTTGCAGGCTGTCCGCCTGACGGTTTTTCAGCTGACGGACAGTTATGGGGCAATCCGTTATATGACTGGGAATATCATGAGAAAACAGGATTCAGATGGTGGATTTCCCGTCTTGAACATTGTTTCAAGCTGTATGACATTGTAAGAATAGACCATTTCAGAGGATTTGATGAATATTATTCAGTTCCTTTCGGTGATAAAACAGCAAGAAACGGACATTGGGAAAAGGGACCGGGAATGAAACTGTTTGATGCTGTACAGAATGCTCTCGGCAGAAAGGAAATTATTGCGGAGGACTTGGGTTTTATGACCGATAGTGTGAGAAAGCTTGTTGCTGACAGTGGTTTCCCGAACATGAAGGTACTGGAATTTGCCTTTGATTCAAGGGATACAGGGAGCAGGAATGATTATCTTCCGCATAATTACAGCGAAAACTGTGTTGCCTACACAGGCACTCATGACAATCAGACAATAGCGTCATGGTTTAAAACAATAAGCGATGCCGAACGCAGAGCAGCACGTGATTATCTGTGCGACTATTACACTCCTGATGAAAGGCTTCACAAGTCATTCATATCACTCATTATGAGAAGCAGGGCAGAGCTTTGTATAATTCCAATGCAGGACTGGCTGGGTCTTGAAGACGATGCTCGTATGAACATTCCCTCAACTGTGGGAAACAACTGGAAATGGCGAATGAGAAAAACGGATATGTACGATATAACAGCTAAGGAAATTTGCAAAATAACCAGAATTTACAGCCGATAAATCATTGAAATATCAGATGATAAGTGTTATAATATAGCCATAGCAAAGATTAAAAAAGGTGGTGGAATAATGATAAAATATGTAGGTAAAGGTGAAGTCGGAGGCCAAGCGGTCTTAGGAAG
>JAZQZW010000009.1:0-6163 GCA_045634285.1 Oscillospiraceae bacterium | reverse complement strand
GGCCTCCGACTTGGAGTTATTTTAGCCCAGAGTGCAACTGTTTACAAGGTTTTCATGGACCCTGACCTATTCAGAAAAGAGCTTGAGGAAGTGGGCGAAGCACCAGAAGGGCAGACATCTCCCGAAGCAGAGGCACTCAGAAGTGAGGTTGTATCTTTCCTTGCAAGAGAGCTTGAAATAACAGACAGTAAAATCAAGGAAGCTATGCAGAAGGAAACTCAGTATGAGGTTTTGAAAACAAAGGTTGAAAAATCTGTTGCTGATGCAATTATTGCTTTTACTGACGAAAAGGGCATGAATTCAATTCAGATTGAACAGGATACCAAAAGATATTACCCTCAGGACGAACTTGCAGCTGCAGTTGTCGGCTTTACAAACGGTGACGGTGACGGTCAGTATGGTATCGAGTATCAGTATGACGAGTATCTTGCTGGAACTGACGGAAAGGTAATTTCTGCAAAGGACGCATACGGAAATGAAATGCCTTACAGATATGCAAAAACCTATGAAGCACAGGACGGTAATTCGGTTTATCTTACAATAGACAGAACGCTTCAGTATTCCCTTGAGAAAAATCTTGAGGAGGTTGTCAGTCAGTTTGACGTTGAAGAAAGAGCCTGCGGCATTATGATGAATGCTAAAACGGGTGAAATTCTTGCTATGGCAACAGCACCGGGTTTTGACCTTAACAATCCGAGTGATGTTTCTGATTTGCAGATAGTTCAGATGGCTCAGGACATGGATATGTTCATAAATGTTAACCCTAACGAGTACATAACAGAAGAAAAAGCTAAGACACTTTCAGATATGCTTACAGAAACTCAGTATAACGATGCATATATGGCTGCAAGAGAAGAACAATGGAAAAACAAGGCAATAAATGAACTTTATATTCCTGGTTCTGTTTTCAAGGTAGTTACAAGTGCGGCAGCGCTTGAAGAAAAGGTTATTACTGTAAATGACAGCTTTAATTGTACAGGTGAACTGATTGTCGTTGAAGGAACAGACCCTATTCACTGCTGGAAAACAAGCGGTCACGGACTTCAGACATTTGTAGAGTCGATTACAAATTCATGTAACCCTGCTTTTATGGAAATAGGCAGACGTCTTGGTGCGGAAAGCTTTTTTGATTATTTCAAGGCATTTGGTCTTACTGAACGTACAGGTATCGACCTGCCTGCAGAAGCAAGAAGCTATTATCAGAGTCTTAACGGTATGGGTGCGGTAGAGCTTGCTTCATGTTCATTTGGTCAGACAAATAAAATCACACCTATTGAAATGATAACAGCTTATGCAGCAGTTATCAACGGCGGTGAACTTGTTACACCATACGTAGTAAGCAAAATCGTGGATAAGGACGGAAATGTTGTACTTACAAATGAAAAGAATGTTAAAAGACAGGTTATTTCAAAAGAAACTTCAAAGCTTATGTGTGAAACTCTTGAAACGGTTGCCGTACAGAACGGTGCTTACATCAAGGGCTATCATGTAGGCGGTAAGAGTGGTACTTCTGAAAAGCTTGACGAATATGCGGGTACAGATGAAGAACCAATGAGATATGTAGGTTCATACTGCTGTTTTGCACCTGCAAACGACCCAGAAATAATCCTGCTTATCATGGTTGATGAACCTATGTCAGGCGAATACTACGGAAGTAAGGTTGCAGTTCCATGCAGCAGAAAGGTAATGGAAGAAGTATTGCCGTATCTCGGTTACTACCCTGAATATACTGCGGAAGAAGCAGAAAATCTTGACGTTATTGTTCCACTCGTTGAGGATTTAACCGTTGAAGAAGCCAAGACCATGATTGAAAAGGAAGGTCTTACATGCGAAATTGTAGGCGAGGGTAAAAATATTCTCGGACAGATGCCTATTACAGGTACAACTGTTGCACAGGGTGGTATTGTTGTTCTTTATACAGAGAATAATTACAGTCCTGAATACGTTGAAGTTCCTGAAATGAGAGGTTATACCGTAAATGACGCAAATTACATTATGTCAAGCTACGGCCTTAACTTTGTTGCAAGAGGTGCATCAACAGATAACGGAAGTGCGGTTGTACAGTCACAGTCGGAAGCGGCAGGAAAGAAAGTACCGAGAGGTACTGTTATCGAGCTGACATTCGGTGTAGACGACCAGTCGGGCTGATGTGAATATTATTCAGATAAATTCCAACACTAATAAAAGCCAAAACCTATATGCTGTAAGGCGAAGGGAGAAAAAATGAAACTTTATCAGTTAATTGAAAATAAAACAAATTTAAAGCTTGCTGATATGGAAATAAGCTTTATAACAGACAATACACGCAAGGTACAGAAAGACTGTATTTTCGTATGTGTTAAGGGCGGTTCCTTTGACGGTCATGACGCAGCACAGGAAATGCTTGATAATGGTGCGGCCCTTGTTGTGACCGAAAGGGATCTAGGACTTGGCGACAGACAGCTTATCGTTGAAAATTCAAGAAAATATTATGGTGAGCTTTGTGCGGCATGGTTTGACCACCCTGAAAGAAAGATGAAGTTTATCGGTGTAACAGGAACAAACGGAAAGACAACAATTACCAATGTTATAAAAAATATTCTTATGACAAATGGTATCAAAACAGGTCTTATCGGTACAATCCAGAATGAAATCGGTGATGAGATTGTTCATACCGAAAATACAACCCCAATGGCGTATGATTATATGCAGCTGCTTGACAGAATGTATAAAGCCGGCTGTGAATATGTTATAATGGAGGTTTCCTCATTCGGACTTGTGCAGTACAGAATAGGCCCTACACATTTTGATACAGGTATATTTACAAATCTCACTCAGGATCATCTTGATTATCACAAGACAATGGAAAACTATTATCTTGCAAAAAGAATGATGTTTGAAAGCTGTGATTATGCAGTTGTAAACACAGATGATGATTACGGCAAGCGTCTTTTAAGTGAAATTTCATGCGAAAAGAAAAGCTACGGCACAAGTAAGGAATGTGACTGCTATTATGACGTTGTAAAAATGAAGGCAGACGGCACAAGCTTCTGGTACTGTACAGACGGTAAGTCACAGCTTGTTGAAATGAAAATCCCGGGAATGTACAATGTTGCAAACGTAACAGCGGCTATTGCAGTCTGTCTTAAGGCAGGAATTTCGATGGACAATATTTTAAAGTCTGTTTCGGAATATAACGGCGTAAAGGGAAGATGTGAAATTATCCCGACAGGCAGGGATTTTACAGTTATCTGTGACTATGCACATACTCCTGATGCAGTTGAAAATGTTCTCAGAAGCGTCAAGGAATATACTACAGGAAGACTTATCTGCCTTTTCGGATGCGGCGGCAACAGAGATGCAAAAAAACGTCCACTTATGGCAAAAGCTGCGACTATGTATGCTGACAGACTTGTTATAACTTCCGATAATCCGAGAGATGAAATCCCTGAGGCTATTATTGATGATATCCTTGTGGGACTTGAGGGCTGTGATATTCCTTTTGATGTTGTTGTGGACAGAACAGAGGCTATTTATCATTCTCTTAAAATTGCACAGAAGGGTGATGTTATCGTTCTTGCAGGTAAGGGACATGAGGATTACCAGGTACTTCCGAATAATGAACACATACATTTTGATGAAAGAGAGATAGTTTCAGACGGACTGAAGCTGATATAAAAATGGAAAAATTATTATTATCTGAAATTGCAGGCTGTCTTGATACAGCCTGTCCAAAGGAATGTGAAATTACAGAAATTTCAACCGATACAAGAAATCTGCCGCAGGGCTGCCTTTTCCTTGCAATAAAGGGTGAACGCTTTGATGGTCACGAATATATCGAAAAGGCAATTGAAACAGGTGCAGTTGCGGCGGTTTCAGAGTATCAGGTGGGAGATTGCCCATGTGTTGTTACAGACAGCACAAGAATGGCACTTCTTAAAATTGCACAGTATTACAGAAGCAAGTTTTCACCGATTCTTGTTGGTGTTACGGGAAGTGTAGGAAAGACTACCACAAAGGAAATGATTTCACTTGTGCTTTCCGAAAAGTACAGCACCCTTAAAACTCAGGGCAACCTGAATAATGAAATCGGACTTCCGAAAACACTTTTTAATCTGACATCAGAGCATAAAGCCGCTGTAATCGAAATGGGTATGAACCATTTTGGTGAGATTGAAAGACTTACAAACACAGCCCGTCCTACTATGGCTGTCATTACAAATATCGGATTTTCTCACGTCGAAAATCTTGGCAGTCAGGAGGGTATTTTAAAGGCAAAGCTTGAGATTTTAAGTGGTATGGAGGAAAATGCACCTCTTATTACAAACGGTGACGACAAGCTTCTGGCACCTCTTAAAAACACTCTCAACCGTCCTGTTTACCTTTACGGCATTGAAAATGAAAGCTGTGACTTCAGAGCTGTCAGCATTTCTGAAAGTGACAATGAAACAAGCTTCGATATTGTATGGCAGGATAACAGAATTTCAGCAGTAATTCCATGTGTCGGGGTACATAATGTAATGAATGCTGTTGCCGCATTTGCAGTTGGTACACTCAGCGGACTTACAGCTCAGGAAATTGTATCGGCACTTAAAAAATACACACCTGACGGCATGAGACAGAATATCGTTAAAAAGGGTGACAATACAGTTATCATCGACTGCTACAACGCAAGTCCCGACTCTATGAAGGCATCACTGAGCGTTCTTTCGGGTATGAAGTGTGAGGGCAGAAAAATTGCAGTTCTGGGCGATATGCTTGAGCTTGGCAAATCATCAGAGGAGCTTCACAGACTTGTTGGAAAATATGTGGCAGAGTTTAAACCTGATATGCTTTACTGCTACGGAACAGATTCTGCATATATCACAGATGAGGCTGAAAAGGCAGGAGTTCCGGCAGAATTTTTTGAAAAGGACAGCAAGGAGCTTCTTTCAGAAAAGATAAAGACTGAGATAAAAAGCGGTGACGTGCTGTTATTCAAGGCAAGCAGAGGAATGAAGCTTGAAGAAATAATAGATAAAGTTTTTTAATAAACGGAGGATAATGAATATGCCAAACTGGTTTATAAATGCGGTTGCACTTGGCTCTTTTGCAATTTCAGCACTTATAGGAATTGTACTTATTCCATTTCTTAAAAAGATACATTTCGGACAGACTATTTTAGAGGAAGGCCCGAAGTGGCACAAATCCAAGCAGGGTACACCTATCATGGGCGGATTTATGTTTATTATAAGCAGTGTTCTTGTAACAGCAGTAGGATATATAATTTACTGCAATACAGCATACGCTTACCAAACTCCTGATGATACTGTAAGACTTGCAGCGTGTATGATTTTCTCCCTTCTGTTTTCGGGAATAGGATTTTTAGATGACTATATCAAGGCTGTGAAAAAGCAGAATTTAGGTCTTAATTCAAAGCAGAAGATGATTTTACAGTTTATTCTGTGTACAGCATTCCTTGCAGTGCTTTATAACTGGGGTGATACTTCAACTGAAATCAATCTTCATTTTGTAAGCTTTGATATCGGTTTTTTATACTATCCGCTTATGATTATCTTTATGATTTACATTTCAAACGCCGTAAACCTTACAGACGGTGTTGACGGTCTTTGCGGAAGTATTACATTTATTACAATGCTTGCATTTTCACTTATCTGCATATTCATGACAATTTATGAAATGTCAATCTATGCTATGGCAATTGCAGGCGGATGTCTCGGATTTCTGGTATGGAATCTTCACCCTGCGAAATGCTTTATGGGTGACACAGGCTCAATGTATCTTGGCGGTTCATTTGTGGCAATAGGAATCGCAACACATAATCATCTTCTTATTGTTCTTGTAGGACTTGTTTACATTCTTGAAGCACTTTCAGTAGTAATTCAGGTTTCATACTTCAAGTTTACAGCAAGACAGCACTATAAGGAAACAGGTGAAAAGGGTAAGGGGAAGAGAATTTTCAAAATGTCACCTATTCATCATCACTTTGAGCTTAGTGGTTTCAGCGAATACAAGGTAGTAATTACATTTTCACTTGCTGCATTTTTAGTATCCGCCGCAGGTGTTTTAATGGTATTTTTTGATAAGTAAGTTTTTGTAAAAAGGAGGAACAGCTTTGCCGGGATATCACGACGGAACATACCCTTCACAAGCTGCAATAAGGCACAGGGTAAAGAAAAAAAAT
>JAZQZW010000008.1:0-4179 GCA_045634285.1 Oscillospiraceae bacterium | reverse complement strand
ATTCTCAATATCGGTTCAAAAGGCTTTGTAATTGAAAATGAAGACTTTTTCTGTGAATTTTCAAAAGTGATAAACATTGAAAAAATTAAGATTAATGGTTTGGGAACAATTATTAAAATTGTAACTGCGGAAAAACATTTATTTATTACAGTGCCACGCTTATTTATAAATATAGGTACAGGCTTTGCAATTATAAATTATTCCGCAACAAACAAACTGTATAAGAACTTAATCAAAATGAAAAGTTAAAGTAATAAGAGGGGCTGATTTCAGCCTCTTTTGTTTTCTTAATTTGTAAACATAGTCATTATTCACGTTAAAAAGAAAGCTGCACAGGATTCTGTACAGCGGATATAGATAGATAAAAGATATATAGAGGGGGATTAAGGATTTTTGCTGAAGAAAACTCAAAGCCCGTTGCTTTGTTTCTCCGTTATCCATGATTGTATTATAACAGGGGTTTCTTAAATTAGTCTTAAACTTTATAAAAATTTAAAAAGCAATTTTCAAATATTCCGCAAATATTAGCATAATGCTTATATAGTGTAGAATTGCAGAAAATATAAAAAGAAAGCTGCACAGAATTCTGTACAGCGGACATAGATAGATAAAAGATATATAGAGGGGAATTAAGGATTAATGATGAAGAAAACTCAAAGCCTATCACTTTGTTTCTTCGTTATCCATGATTGTATTATAACAGCAGTTTCTTAAATTAGTCTTAAACTTTTTCATGAATTTTAAAAAATTCAATATAAACAAAAAGGGAACTATAACAGTTCCCTTTAAATTATTCTTCATCAAGCGGTAACTCAATTTTGAATGCAACATAATCATATGGTGGAATAACAATCTTATCATCATACTTTATATCGCCATGGATAGTTTTGTAGAACGTATACTGACGCATATCCATCTTATTCTTGTCAATAACCTGTTCTCTGTCTGAACGGTTTACGAAGATAATCATAGCTTTTTTGCGGTATGCTCTTGTTCTTGAGAAGGCAATAACATTATCGTCCATATAAAGAATAGAGAATTTACCGTCAATAAACAGCTTTGAACTTCTTCTTACACGGCCAAGTTCCTTTACATATTCAACAAGTTCCTTGTCTTCCTTGCCCCAAGGATAGCAGCGTCTGTTGAACGGGTCCTTATAACCCTGCTGACCTGCTTCATCACCATAGTAAATACAAGGTACGCCCGGTAGGAAGAACTGAATAGCCATTGCTACTTTAAGTCTGTTTTTACCGAGTGTATATTCGTGATCAGAAAGCCAGTGATTACACATCCAGTCCTTATCCTTGCCGTCACAGCTTTCGCCGCCCAGTACGTTAATAGCTCTTTCAATATCATGTGTTGAGATACTGTTCATTAATACGTCAACAGATGGCTTCGGATAGTTTTCGAGAATAGTCATTACGGCATATCTGAAGTCAAACTGGCTTCCGCCCATTACGTAATTCATAATTGCCGAACGGAATGGATAGTTCATTACAGAGTCAAGCTGATCACCGATAAGGTAACGACGCTGAACACCGTAGCTTTCCTTATTTGACGCATCTTCCCATACTTCACCTATAATAATCTTTTCCTTGCCATGCTTTTTAACACACTTGTTTAAATTATCAAGGAATTCATCAGGAAGTTCATCGGCAACGTCAAGACGATATCCTGCCGCACCCATACTTATCCAATAGTCAAGTACACCACCGTCACCACAGATATAATCTGTGTACTGCTTATTGTTTTCTCTTACATTCGGGAGAGTATCAATACCCCACCATGCTTCATATTCATTCGGATAATTTATGAATGTATACCAAGGGAAAAATTCACTGTCCCTTGAGTTGAATGCACCAAGAGTATCATATCTGTTGAACTTGTTGAAGTAAACACTGTCTGCACCTGTATGTGAGAAAACACCGTCAAGAATAATTGAAATCCCATAAGTTTTTGCAGCTTCACAAAGCTTTTTAAAATCATCGTTAGTACCTAAAAGAGGGTCAACATTTCTGTAGTTTGCGGTGTTGTATCTGTGGTTTTCATGTGATTCAAAAATAGGATTCAGATAGATACATGTAACGCCAAGACTGCTTATATACGGAAGCTTCTGTCTGATACCGTCAAGGTCACCACCGAAGTAATCGTTATTCCATACATGACCGTTTTCGTCAGGACGATAGTAAGGAGTATCCTCCCAATTTTCTCTCATTACACGGTCTGTCGGCACGTTATCATGCTTTTTGCCGCTCTTGTAAAATCTGTCAGGGAAAATCTGGTACATAATACCGCCCTTTAAGAAATCAGGTGTTTTATAATCCTCATTATAAACTGTAAGCTGGAAAAGGTCTCCGCTGTTTATTTCACTGTTGTGACATGAAACCTTTTTAATGTAGTTTCTTGTACCGTTTTGCTTATAAGAGAAGTAATAATAGTGGACACCGGCATGTTTAGGTGTATAGTTGGCACTGTAAACATTGTAGTCGCCTTCTTCTCTTTCAAAGTTCATTGCAAGGAATGTTTCCTTATAGCCTGTTCTGAAAACCACAAGAATAGGAACAGGCGGAAAGTCTAAAACTGTGCTTTTCGGCAATTTAATGTGAAATTCGCAGGTTTCTCCTTTTTTTACAGCCCCAAACGGCTTTTTGTATTCGGGCTCCCAGCTATCAAATATCTTTTTCATAATTTACTCCATTGTAAAAACTAATACTAAAATATAGGGGCGACCAATGGTCGCCCGTTAATTATTTAAATGTTAAACAGTCGGGCATTTAAATAACATATGTCCGTCTAAATTAAAGTACCCAGATGTCCTTTGCGTATTCTGTAACAGCTCTGTCAGCTGCGAAGATACCAGCACCTGCAATATTGTTAAGTGACATCTTAGCCCACTTTGTCTTGTCGTTGTAGCATTCTGTAATATACTTTTGAGCATTTCTGTATGAATCGAAGTCAGCAAGAACCATGTATGGGTCCATATCCTTGAGTGAATTTGCAACATCGTTGAATGTGCAGCCGTTGATACCACGGTACATTCTGTCGATACAGCTCTTGATAAGCTGATTTGATTCATAGTATGATGTTGGGTTGTAACCACATCTCTTGAGGTCGTTAACTTCTTCAGTCTTCATACCGAAGATTACGATGTTTTCTTCACCTGCTGCATCCTTGATTTCGATGTTGGCACCGTCAAGTGTACCAAGTGTGATAGCACCGTTGAGCATAAGCTTCATACAGCCTGTACCTGAAGCTTCTGTACCTGCAAGTGAAATCTGTTCTGAGATATCAGCTGAAGGCATGAGAAGTTCTGAAAGTGATACGCTATAGTCTTCGAGGAAGTATACAGAAAGCTTCTTGCTGATCTTAGGGTTCTTTCTGATTTCTTCTGAAACAGCCCAGATAAGCTTGATAATCTGCTTAGCAAGGTAGTAACCAGGAGCTGCCTTAGCTGCAAAGATGTATGTCTTTGGAGTAAAGTCAGCATCAGGGTTCTGGAGAAGGAATTCATAGTCAGCTAAAATGTTCATAACATTGAGGTGCTGACGCTTGTATTCGTGAAGTCTCTTAACCTGAACGTCAAAGATACTGTCTGTATCAATTGCAATATTGCTGTGTTTCTTTACATACTTAGCAAAACGTTCCTTGTTTTCCTTCTTGATTTTCATGAGCTTTTCAAGAACAGCTTTGTCGTTTTCAAATACGCAGAGCTTCTTGAGTTCGCTTCCATCATGGAGGAACTTAGGACCGATCTTATCAGTAAGAAGCTTTGTAAGACCAGGGTTTGACTGGTAAAGCCATCTTCTGTAAGCGATACCGTTTGTTACGTTCTTGAACTTTCTTGGTGTATCTGTATATTCATCATTGAATACGCTCTGCTTAATGATTTCAGAGTGAAGCTTTGAAACACCGTTGATGCTGTGTGAAGCAACAACACAGAGTGTAGCCATGTGAATCTGATTGTCCTTGATGATAGACATTCTTGTTGTCTTTGCACTGTCGCCGCCGTTTCTTTCCATAAGACCTGCACAGTAACGGTTGTTGATTTCAACGATGATTGAGAAGATTCTTGGAATAATTCTCTTAACAAGGTTTACATCCCACTTTTCAAGAGCTTCTGCCATTACAGTGTGGTTTGTGTAAGCAAAAGTATTTGAAACAATGTGCCATGCCTTATCC
>JAZQZW010000007.1:0-7827 GCA_045634285.1 Oscillospiraceae bacterium | reverse complement strand
ACTTTTCGAAGGAGCTTATGGACGAAATTAAAAAGGTGAGAAAAAGTGGTCTTACATTTGCACCTGAGGCTGGTACTCAGAGACTTCGTGACGTTATAAACAAAAACGTTACCGAAGAAGAGCTTATGAGAACATGCCGTACAGCCTTTGAGGGTGGATATGCAAGTGTAAAGCTGTATTTTATGATGGGACTTCCAACCGGAACTGATGAAGATATTGTGGGAATGGCAGAACTTGCACAGAGGGTTGTTGACCTTTACTATTCTCTCCCGACAAGACCAAAGGGCAGAGGTGTACAGGTTTCTATCAGTACAGCAACATTTGTACCTAAGCCGTTTACTCCGTTTGAATTTGAGCCACAGGCAACAAGGGAAGAAATTGAACATAAGCAGAAGCTTTTGATTGACAGCATTACATCCAAAAAGGTAAGAGCAAGCTGGCATGACCCGTCAACAAGTATTCTTGAAGCAGTACTTGCAAGAGGTGACAGACGTCTTGGACAGGTTATCTATAAGGCATGGAAGAACGGAAGTAAGTTTGACAGCTGGGGTGAACATTTCAATTTTGAATACTGGGACAAGGCTTTTGCAGATTGCGGTCTGAATATGGAATTTTACGCAAGCCGTAAGAGAGAGTATGACGAAATTATGCCTTGGGATCACCTTGACTACTATATCTCAAAGGAATTTTTAATAAGAGAAAACAAAAAGGCGCAAATGGCAGAAACAACACCACACTGCCGACAGAACTGCAGTGCATGTGGTGTTACAAAAGAAACGGGGAGGGCTTGTTTTTGATTAAGATAAGAGCAGTTTACGAAAAGCGTGGCAGATCAAAATATATTTCACATCTCGATCTGAACAGATGTATGCAGAGAACATTCAAGCGTTCAGGTATTCCAGTGTGGTATACAGAAGGGTTTAATCCGCATATTTACATAAACTTTGCACTTCCTCTTTCACTTGGATATGAAAGTGGCTGCGAGATTATGGATTTCAATATCACAGATGAAATGCCTTTAAAGGACCTGATAGAAAATCTCAACAGGGCTATGCCTGAGGGTATCTTCATAAAGAAAATCTATACTCCGACCACAAAGCATACAGCAATAAAATTTGCCGATTTTAAAATTACATTCAGCGGTAATGTTGCCGAAAGCTTTAATGCATTTATCGGCAGGGATCAAATAAACACAATCAAGAAAACCAAAAAGGGCGAAAAGGAAATTGACTTAAAACCTGATATTAAGGTGGTTTCTCTTGAGGAAACAGAGGGTAAAACAATACTTGTTTTAAGACTTCCTGCAGGTACGGAAAAAAACTTAAACCCGTCGCTTGTGACAGATTTGTTTGTGCCTGAATGTGGCAGTACGGAAATACTGTCTGTTGAACGTGTTGCGATACTTGATGAGAACGAAAAAGAGTTTATCTGATTGATGTATTGGATTTTGGAGAAGACACAATATGATGAATAAAAAAGAGTTTTTACATATATTATTATGTTCGGTTTTATTAGCTGTCTTTTCAGTTCCTACATTATTTCTTGGACAGATAATATCATATAAGTATGATGTATTACAATTTATATATTGTGGTTTGATGGCAGTATTGTACTTTTTTATGATTTTAAGTGATAAACTGGTAAAAATCCTTATTAAATGGTTAATATCACTTCCGGTTTCATATTTGTTGTTTTTGTACTTTTGGAAAACGGATTATGCAGTTCGTGCATTGAACTGGATTTTCGAGGGGTATGGCAAAATGAGTGCAGGAGGAGGTTTTGCGTTTCTTTTTTATCTGGGAGTATTTTGCTTTTTTTATGCTCTTTCTATACTTCTTTCTGTATTTTGTGTTTATCCAATAAAAGTATCGAATTATGACCGATTAAAAAAGATACAGCTATATGTCGGTTCTGTAACGGGCGTTACGGTGATTGCTGTAACATTACTCTTAGAAAGCGTATTTCCATCTTATTCAAGTATATTTTATACAGGATAAATATGAGTTTTTTATCAGCTTGATTTATATACTTTCTTTGCTTGTACAAAGAAAGTACCAAAGAAATACATAAACTTTCTTTCCCGAAAGAAAGTTTAATCAAAGAAAAATTTCAACTGCATACTGTTCAAAAACTCAGACTGTTCCCACTTAAAAGAACAAGTCTGACCGATAAAAAGCAAACTGTTTCAGATAGTCTGCATGAATGGCAATTCTCCCAACAAATAAAGAGACAGTTTTAAGTGAATTTTATAATAACAGCCTATCTATAATTATCAACTTATAAAACATGGGAGTATTAAAATAATCTGCAAATACTCCAGCTTTTAAGTGGTAAGTTATTATCTTCGGAAGCAAATTCATGTATATAATTTTTTCTTTTTGGTCAAGCTTTTTCTGTTTCGGAGAAAAGAAAAAGCTTGGGCATTCTTTTGTAACTTTTCTTGTGCAGGCAAGAAAAGTTAAGAAATAAAAATAACACCATAAATATAAATTTATTTTGATAAAATCGCTATTATATGCAATTAAAAATTATTGTTTGATTTGGAGGGGATAAAGTGACATGCCCTGTATGTGGAAACGATACATTTAAAGATAATGATTTTGAATATGATATTTGCAGTGAGTGCTTCTGGGAGTATGACATCTGGCAGGTTGATAATCCTGATTTTGCCGGAGGTGCAAACGGTCATTCGCTGAATGAATACAAAAGGATATATTGGGAGCTTAAAAGGCAAAATCCGAAGTTCAGCTGTAAAAATGAATCGGACAAAAGATTGATTATCAGATTGGATTATGAAAAATAATATATCAGAATGCAGCATACATCAAAATACACAAAAAACAATTGTGAACAAAGCAAAATATTTTTGTGAAAACCCTTGCAATTTTTGAAAAAATATGGTATAATATCAAAGCATTTAAATCCGCAGATGAAAGTCATGCGAGAGTTTATGCCATTTAATGACATTAAACAGGGCAGTCCGCTGCTGTATACATGAAATGTATCGGTAAGAATGCCGGAAATCAGGAGGAAAAAAGAATGAATGCATTAGAAATGATCAGCAACTCAAGCCTTAAGGCTGAAGCACCACAGTTCAACATCGGTGACACTGTAAAGGTACATGTAAGAATTCAGGAAGGCGACAAGAGCCGTATCCAGCTTTTCGAAGGTACTGTTATCGCTAAAAAACACGGTGGTGTAAGCGAAACATTTACAGTAAGAAGAGTAGCTCACGGTTGCGGAATCGAAAGAGTATTCCCACTTCACTCACCTGTTGTTGAAAAGGTTGAAGTTGTAAGATGCGGTAAGGTTAGAAGAGCTAAGCTCTATTACCTCCGTGACAGAGTTGGTAAGGCTGCAAAGGTTAAGGAACTTATCAAGTAAGAAAAGGCGCTCTCCGGCAGACAACTGCCGGAAGGCATTATGCCTTCAGGGAGGGACGTTTAAGTCCCTTTTTTGCTATTTTAAGGTTGGAACAACCAACATAATTATACAGAATCGAGGTAAAAAATAATGGACGAACTCGGTAACCAGAAAAACATTGAAGAAGAAATCAAGGAACAGTCGAATGTAGAAAACACAGAGGTTAATGAAGCTTCAGAGCAGGCTGAAAATAAGGGTGAAACTGAAGAAAAGTCAAACATATTAAATGATATTGTTGAGATTTTTGAATCGGTTGTAATTTCGATTTTTGTTGTTCTGCTTATATTTACTTATATTGCAAGACCTGTTACAGTTGAGGGCCGTTCAATGTACCCGACACTTGACAATGAAGATAAGCTTATAATGAGAACTATTTTATATACACCGAAGTTTGGTGATGTAGTGGTCGTCAATAATGAAAAATCATATACATTTGACAATAATGGTGACATAGAAGAAGGTGACGGTCTTGACAAACGTCTTATCAAGAGAGTTATTGCAACAGGCGGCCAGACAATAGACATCGATTTTGAAAGCGGTGCTGTAACTGTTGACGGTAAGGTGCTTGAAGAAGACTATATTGCAGACCTTACAAATTATGACGCAAAGGCATTTGATTATCCTGTAACAGTTCCGGAAGGATATATATTTGTTATGGGTGATAACAGAAACAATTCAACAGACAGCCGTGACAATCATGTTGGATTTGTAAAGGAAGAAGATGTTCTCGGCGAAGCGGTAGTACGTTTCTATCCGTTCAGTAAATTTAAACTTGTAGATTAATCTTTTTGAGGATGTGTGGAATTGGAAAGAGATAAAATGACTAAAGAAAGCCGTGATGAGCTTTTAGAAAGAATTCTTGAGGAAACTGCAAGAAGACCTTATAAACCATCCGCAAGACCAGCTGCAAAACAGGCATCAGCTCAGGTTAACAGACAGCCTGCTGTTCAGGCTGTCAAGCCGCAGACAGCACAGCCAAAAGCTGAACAGCAGACACAGGTTTTTTCAAATGCTGAAATAAATGCGGCAAACCAGGGCATTCCTGTTCAGCAGACAAGCACTCAGATGCAGCCTGACCTTACTCAGATGATTCCTGCACAGCGTGATTTCGACATAAATTCACAGCCAAAGGCAGCGCCGCCACAGGTGAATACAGCTCCTTCGGCACAGGAAGTCACACAGCAGGAAATGCAGTACGCAGCTGAAAAAATTCAGAAAATAAAGCAGGAAAAAGCGGCTGCTGCAAAGGCGGCTATTATGCAGAAAGCAGAAATAGAAAACAAGCGAATGATGCAGCAGAATACTGAGAATGAAAATTCCCAGGTACCACCTGAACCACCTGTATTTACTGTAAATGACGATGATGAAAAGGTAAATATCGTTACAGATGATGAAGGTTTTGATTATGAAGAATCAGCGCCAAAGACATCTCTCTGGGTGAAAATACATAATCTTATTCTGTATCTTATGTATCTTGCTTTTGTTGTTATTGTATTATTTACATTTATATTCAGCTTTGCGTCAGTAAGTGGTGATTCTATGAAACCGACTTTAAGTGACGGTGAAAAGTTACTTGCTGTTCAGACAGGCTATAAACCCCAGAGAGGCGATGTTGTTATTATTGACAGCAAAACAGCAGGACTTCTTGACGAAAACGGAAATGTTACTGAAAATGAAGCCTTAAACTGTATGATTTCAAAGAGAATTATCGCAGTTGGCGGAGATACAATAGATTTTGATTTTGAAAACGGAACAGTTACTGTAAATGGTGAGGTTCTTGATGAAAGCTATATAAGTGAGCCTACAACACGTAACGACCAGGCGGCTTTTGAGTATCCGCTTACAATTCCGCAGGGTTATGTTTTCGTACTTGGTGATAACAGAAATATTTCTATGGACAGCCGTCATGCAAAAATCGGTCTTGTTCCGGAAGATGAAGTAACAGGAAAGGCTGTTCTGAAGGTTTATCCTTTCGGAAGTTTTGGCGTTATCGAATAAGAAAGGAGAAAGAAATGGCAGAAATGAAGGACATTCAGTGGTTTCCCGGTCATATGACCAAAACCAGAAGAATGATTCAGGCAAATCTTTCCCTTGTTGACGGTGTTGTTGAAATTCTTGATGCAAGAATTCCTATGTCAAGCCGAAATCCAGAAATGGACAGGCTTGTTAAGGGTAAGCCGAGAATGCTTATTTTAAACAAAGCTGATATGGCAGACAGCAACGCAACGGAAAAATGGATTAATTTTTATAAGAAAAAAGGCTTTACAGTTATAAAATGCAACTGCAAAACAGGGGACGGAACTAAAAATTTCCTTCCTGCTGTTAAAAATCAGATGCTTAAAGAGCTTATGGACAAGCGTCGTGCAAAGGGTATAGAGGGTGCACCTCTCAGACTTATGATTGTGGGTATTCCGAATGTTGGAAAATCATCCTTCATAAACCGCATGGCAAAGTCCAAAAAGGCAAAGGTTGAGGACAGACCTGGTGTTACACGTACAAAACAGTGGGTAAAGCTTGGCGAAAATGTTGAAATGCTTGACATGCCCGGGGTACTCTGGCCTAAGTTTGAGGATCAGGAGGTTGCAAGAAAACTTGCATTCACAGGTGCTGTAAAGGATGATATTCTGGATAAAGAAGCACTTGCATCATATCTACTTGAAAATCTTGCCGACAACTATGGCAAGGCTCTTACAGAAAGATACAAGGTGGAAATTCCTGATAAGGCAGAAGATGATTTTGCAGTACTCAGCGAAATTGCAAGAGGCTTTGAAATACTTGAAAACGTGGGCAGAAAAAGAGGTATGCTTATTTCAGGCGGTGAAGTCAATACTGAAAGAGCTGCAATAACAGTTCTTGATGAATTCAGAAGTGGTAAGCTCGGAAACATTACCCTTGAATTGCCAAAGAATACGGAGGAAAATGATGAATCCGCTGTATGATTATGATGAAGCTGTAAGAAACAGCGTTGGAGTTTTCTGCGGAGTTGATGAGGCAGGCAGAGGTCCTCTTGCAGGTGATGTTTATGCGGCAGCAGTTATCCTTGATCCCGATAATCCCATTGAGGGGCTTAATGACAGCAAAAAGCTTTCTGAAAAAAAGAGAGATGCTCTTTATGATGAAATAATGGAAAAGGCAAAGGATTACTGTATTGCAAGGGCAACAGTGGCAGAGATTGAGGAACTTAATATCCTTGCTGCTACAATGCTTGCAATGAAACGTGCAGTTTCGGGTCTTGAAGAAACACCGAATCTGGCGCTTATTGACGGCAACAGAATGCCTGAGCTTTCATGTGATGCTCAGACGGTTGTCAAGGGTGATGCAACTTCCGCTTCAATAGCTGCAGCATCAATTCTTGCAAAGGTCGAGCGAGACAGATACATGAAGGAAATGGCTGAAAAATATCCTGAGTATTGCTTTGAAAAGCATAAGGGATACGGTACAAAGGTTCATGTCGCAAAAATACTGGAGATTGGTCCTTGTCCGATACACAGACCTAAATTCCTGAGGAAGATTTATGCAAACGCAGAAAAGAAAACTGGGAAATGAATATGAAGAAAAGATATGCAGATATCTTGAAGGTCTTGGAATGAAAATTCTTGACAGAAACTATACTGTCAGAGGCGGTGAGATAGATATCATTGCTGCTGACGGAGATTATATCTGCTTTGTTGAAGTAAAATTCCGAAGTGAAAGGGCAATTGACGCATATTCAAGCGTTGGTTTCAGAAAGCAGAGCCGTATAATCAAAACGGCAGACAGGTATATGTATGAAACTAATTGCCTGTTGCAGCCACGTTTTGATGTCGTGTTTGTTTTCAGAGAAGACGGGGAAGATGCAATCGAATATATGAAAAATGCTTATGACGCTTCGCAGAGATAAATCTGCGGAGCTAAAGATATGGTTTTGAAAAAAAGCCACCAAATTTTAATATGCCGTTTTCGGCAGAATGGAGAATGTTATGTTTTACAAAAGTACAAGAAACAGCAATATCAAGGTAGAAAGCGCAACAGCTATCACACAGGGTATTTCAGAAGAAGGCGGACTTTTTGTCCCTGAATCAATTCCTGAACTTACTCTTGATGAGGTTAAGTATCTTTCAGGTCTTAACTACTCATGCAGAGCTGCTTACGTTTTCAAGAAGTTCTTAACAGACTTTACAGACGCTGAAATCCAGTACTGTACAGACAATGCTTATAGCACAAAGAACTTTGAAACAGAAAGTATTGCTGAAATTTCACAGCTTTTTGACGGTACATACATGCTTGAACTCTGGCATGGTCCTACATGTGCGTTCAAGGATATGGCTCTTCAGATTTTACCATACTTCCTTACAACTTCTGCAAAGAAGATCAACATCGACAAGAAGATTGTTATTTTGGTTGCTACATCAGGTGACACAGGTA
>JAZQZW010000006.1:0-29368 GCA_045634285.1 Oscillospiraceae bacterium | reverse complement strand
GTAAGCACAGGAACCCCCAGAATAACCAGGAAAAAAAGATAAATCAAAACGAATAAGCCGCCGCCGTTTTGTCCCACCATGTACGGAAATTTCCATACATTTCCTATACCTATGGCACAACCTGCACTGAGAAGAATAAATCCAAGACGGCTTCCAAGATGTTCACGCATATAAAATATCAGCCTCCGTTTTTCATAGATTTCTTGAATTCGAGGAATTCTTCGTAAGTACCCTGTCTGTCAATACAGCCGTCAGGAGTGATTTCGATGATTCTGTTTGCTACTGTCTGCATGATTTCGTGGTCATGTGACGCAAAGAGGATAACACCCTTGAAGCTTTCAAGACCGTTGTTTACGGCAGTGATACTTTCAAGGTCAAGGTGGTTTGTAGGCTGGTCAAGTACCAAAACGTTAGAGCCGAAAAGCATCATTCTTGAGAACATGCATCTTACCTTTTCGCCACCTGATAAAACGTCAACCTTCTTGAATACGTCATCGCCTGAGAACAGCATACGTCCTAAAAATCCACGGAGATATGTGTCTGTTTCGTCTGATGAATACTGTCTCATCCAGTCGATGATGGACATTTCACAGCCATCAAAGAAGCTGTTGTTGTCAACAGGGAAGTATGAAGTAGATGTTGATACACCCCATTTGAATGTACCCTCATCAGCCTGTTGTTCTTCCATGAGAATTTTGAAAAGCATTGTAATAGCCTGTTCGCTTTCGCTTATGAATGCAACCTTGTCTGTACGTCCTAAAGTAAAGCTGACATTGTTTAAAAGCTTTTCTCCGTCTACTGTCTTTGAAATGCCGTTTACAGATAAGATTTCCTTACCGAGCTCTCTTTCAGGTGAAAAGCCGATGAATGGATACTTTCTGCTTGATGCAGGCATTTCCTCTACTGTAAGATTGTCAAGAAGTTTTCTTCTTGAAGTAGCCTGTTTTGATTTTGATTTGTTGGCAGAGAAACGTTCAATAAATGATTTGAGTTCCTTGATTTTTTCTTCAGTTTTCTTGTTCTGCTGCTTAATCATTCGCTGAATAAGCTGACTTGATTCGTACCAGAATTCGTAGTTACCCACATACATTTTGATTTTTGTGTAGTCGATATCAACAATGTGAGTACATACATTGTTTAAAAAGTGTCGGTCATGGGATACAACAAGTACAGTACCGAAATATTCTGCAAGAAATTCCTCAAGCCATGCAATAGCGTCAATGTCAAGATGGTTTGTAGGTTCGTCAAGGAGAATGATATCAGGGTTTCCGAAAAGAGCCTGTGCAAGTAAAACCTTAACCTTTTCATTACCAGAGAGTGTTGACATGAGTGAATATAAAATATCCTCTGAAAGACCAAGTCCCTGAATAAGCTTTGAAGCGTCGGATTCTGCTTCCCAGCCGTTAAGCTCTGCAAATTCAGCTTCAAGCTCAGATGCAAGCACACCGTCTTCTTCTGAGAAATCTTCCTTTGCGTAAAGCTCGTCCTTCTGTTTCATAATCTCATAAAGACGGGCATTACCCATAATAACCGTATCTAAAACTGTGTATTCTTCAAAAGCAAAGTGGTCCTGCTTGAGTACGGAAAGTCTTGCACCCTTCTGGATAGCAACCTCACCCTTGGTAGGTTCAAGGTCACCACATAAAATACGCAGAAAAGTTGATTTTCCGGCACCATTGGCACCGATAATACCGTAGCAGTTACCACCTGTGAATTTTAAATTTACGTCTTTGAAAAGCGTAGAGCCGCCAAACTGCATGCTTACGTCTGAAACTGAAATCATTTAATGTCCTCCTGTTTGATGTTTTGATATGTGTAAACATTATTCGGGCGACCAGTGGTCGCTCCTACGATAATATTTATTTTAAAATGTCTTCAACCGCCTGTGGAAGCTGTGAAATATCTGAAATAAGTACAGTAGCCTTATCAAGCTCGTTCGGTTCACAGTAACCGTATGTACAGCCCACCGACTTGAGATTATGCACAAGAGCTGTTTCAAGGTCGAAAATTCTGTCGCCTACTATTATATATTCTCCCTCATACTGCTGTTTTATACTCTTGTATATCTCAGGCTTTGGGATATAACCAAAATCCTCAGAACAGAAAAAGTCTGTATAAAATCTGTCAAGTTTGTGGGATTCCCTGTGAAGTTCCATATAGTTATGTGCACAGTTGCTGAGGAAAAAAAGCTTGTGTCTGTTATCTTTAAGTATCTGCAAAGCCTGTTCGGAACCGTCATACAAAACGGATTTCCCGTTCTTTGTAAGCGTTTTCATTTCCTCATACACAATGCCTGTAACCTTATCCTGTACCTCACGGTCAAGCTCAGGAGCAAACTTTTCCCACATTGCCTTAGGTGAGTAGCCGAGGTAGCTGATAACCTCCTGGTCAGAATATTCTTTGAATGTCAGATAATTATTGTCAACGAGATATTTATGCCCTACACGAAAAGCAGGAACGTAAATTTTTGCACAGTCATGGATTGTGCCGTCAAAGTCGAGAATAATATTTGCCATTACTTTTCAATCTCCCTTATAAGATTTACCATTTCAATTGCACCAAGCGCACAGTCATAACCCTTGTTGCCTGCCTTTGAACCTGCACGTTCGATAGCCTGTTCGATATTTTCTGTTGTGATAACACCGAACATTACAGGAATGTCTGCGCTTAATGAAACTGATGCAATACCCTTTGAAACTTCACTGCAAACGTAGTCGTAGTGTGTTGTTGAGCCTCTGATTACTGCACCTACGCAGATTACAGCGTCATACTTGCCGCATTCAGCCATTTTCTTTGCAATAAGTGGGATTTCAAACGCTCCCGGTACCCATGCAACATCTACATCTTCTTCGTTTACGCCATGTCTTTTAAGACCGTCAAGAGCACCACCCACAAGCTTTGAAACGATAAATTCATTAAATCTTGCGGCAACAATGCCTACTCTGATATTCTTCGATACAACATTTCCTTCAAAAACTTTCATTTTCATTCTCCTTTAAAAATTAATAATAATTTAAAATATGTCCCATTTTTTTCTGCTTTGTCTTGAGATAGAATTCATC
This sequence comes from Oscillospiraceae bacterium, assembly GCA_045634285.1. Taxonomy (GTDB): domain Bacteria; phylum Bacillota; class Clostridia; order Oscillospirales; family Ruminococcaceae; genus Porcipelethomonas. The sequence continues at coordinate 26,306 of JAZQZW010000006.1, read as the reverse complement.
ATAGACAGTAGCTTCCATCTGGATAGGAACTCTTTCCTTTATTTCAATGCCAAAGTCTGAAAGCCCCTCTATTTTAAGTGGATTATTTGTTAAAAGTCTGAGTGACTTAACCCCTAAATCACGTAAAATCTGTGATCCGATGTAGTACTCTCTTAAATCCTCATCAAAGCCGAGAGCAAGATTTGCTTCTACTGTATCCATGCCCTTATCCTGAAGCTCATAGGCTTTAAGCTTGTTTATAAGCCCTATTCCTCTGCCTTCCTGACGGAGATAGAGCAGGATACCTCTGCCTTCCTGTTCAATCTGTGTCATGGCTGCAGCAAACTGCTGTCCGCAGTCACATTTTACAGAACCGAATGCGTCACCTGTAAGACATTCTGAATGAACACGGCACAAAACGTCTTCTCCGTCACCGATATCACCCTTTACAAGTGCAACATGATGCTCACCGTTTAACAGGTTTACATAGCCGTGAGCCTTGAAAACACCGTATTTTGTCGGCATATTTGTTACAGCGGCAACCTCTACAAGCTTGTCATGTACCTTTCTGTACTGCTGAAGTGCTTTGATTGTGATGAATTTAAGTCCGAATTTTTCAGCCAGTTCCATAAGCTCAGGGGTTCTCATCATTGTGCCGTCTTCACGCATGATTTCACAGCAAAGACCACATGCTTTAAGTCCTGCAAGTTTCATAAGGTCAACGGTAGCTTCTGTATGGCCGTTTCTTTCAAGTACACCATTTTCCTTTGCAAGAAGAGGAAACATGTGTCCCGGACGTCTGAAATCCTCAGGCTTTGCATTATCCTCAACGCATTTCATGGCTGTAACAGAGCGTTCTGCCGCTGAAATACCTGTTGTGGTATCTACATGGTCAATTGAAACTGTAAAGGCAGTTTCGTGATTGTCGGTATTATCGTCAACCATCTGTGGAAGACGGAGTTTTTTGATATATTCATAGCTCATCGGCATACAGATAAGACCTTTTCCGTGCATTGCCATGAAGTTGATGTTTTCGGTAGTGGCAAACTCAGCGGCACAGATAAAATCACCCTCGTTTTCACGGTCCTCATCATCTGTTACAAGGATTATTTTACCCTGTCTTAAATCTTCAAGTGCTTCTTCAACTGTATTGAATTTAAACATTGTGTCCTCCTTTAAAGAAATCCGTTTTGTGACAGAAAATCAGCTGTTATATTGCTTTTGGCTGTATTTTCCTGTCTGAATCCCATAAGCTTTTCAACGTATTTCCCAACTATATCATTTTCAAGGTTTACCATATCTCCTACTGATTTTTCGGAAAGTATCGTTTCCTTTGCAGTATGTGGAATTATGGAAACGCTGAAACAACTGTCTGTAAGCTTTGCCACAGTAAGACTTATTCCGTCTATTGCGACCGAACCCTTTTCAATTATATACTTCATAATATCGGGTTTGGCAGAAATTGTGTACCATATAGCGTTGTCGTCTTTTTCCACAGCCGTTATTGTACCTGTTCCGTCAACATGCCCTGCAACAATATGCCCACCGAATCGGCCTTGTGCAGACATTGCTCTTTCAAGATTTACATGTGATTTGCGTTTAAGCAAAGAAAGGGAGGTACGTGAAAATGTTTCGTTCATAATATCAGCAGTAAATGTGTTTATAATAATTGACGAAACAGTAAGACATACACCGTTTACGGCAACGCTGTCACCAAGCTTTAAATCAGAAAAAATTTTGTCAGCTTTTATTGTGATCTGAGCTTTTTGTGAACTTTTGGTTATGGAAGCAACAGTTCCGATTTCTTCTATTATTCCCGTAAACATTATAAAACCTCACATTCTATCAAAATATCTTCACCGATAGCGGTCATTTCAAAGCTTGAAAGCTTTACTGCACTGTCAGGAGATGCAAAACCTATACCTGCAACAGGTGAAGGGGCTGTTTTACCACCGAGTATTTTAGGTGAAATATAAATCTGAAGCTGATTTACTATACCGGAATTGAGAGCACTGAAGTTCAGTTCTCCTCCTCCTTCTAGCAGAATGCTGTCAATTTCAAGCTTGCCGAGTACCTGCATAAGCTCCTTTAAATTGACATGCCCGTTATCAGATTCAGTAACAACAGGAATAGCACCCAGTTTCTTTATTTTTATAAGCTTTGAAACAGGAACAGCCTCTGTACATGCAATGATTGTGGGGATTTCCTCTGCTGTTTTCATAATATTGCAGTCAAGAGGTATTCTGAGCAGGCTGTCACAGATTATACGCATAGGATTTCTTCCGTTTTCGATACGGCTGGTAAGCATAGGGTTATCCTTTAAAACGGTATTTATGCCTGCCATAATACCTGTGTATCGACTTCTGTCCTTGTGAACGTTATAGCGTGATTTTTCGCCAGAAATCCATTTTGATTCGCCTGTGTATGACGCAATTTTTCCGTCTGCTGTCATGGCGTATTTCATAACCACATAAGGAGTTTTTGTGGTTATGTAATGGAAAAATGATTTATTGAGCCTGTCGCATTCATCTTTTAAAATGCCTGTTATTACATCTATTCCATGTTCACGCAGTATTGAAGCGCCTTTTCCGGCAACAAGGGGATTGGGGTCATCAGAGCCTATGTAGACTCTTTTGATACCACTGTCTATGATAGCCTGGGTACATGGAGGGGTTTTGCCCTCGTGACAGCATGGCTCAAGAGTTACATAAATTTCAGCGTCTGTCATATCTTCTTTACAGTTTAGTATGGCGTTTCTTTCGGCATGAAATTCACCGTATCTGTGGTGGTAATCCTTTGAAATTATCTCGTTATTCTTTACTATAACTGCACCAACCATAGGATTGGGGTTTACATATCCCATACCCTTTCGGGCTTCGGCTATGGCTATGCTCATGTAATCTTCGGCTATCATTTTAACACTTCCTTTTCAATGTGAATTTGTATTGCAGCCATATAATAAAGTCGGAAACTAAAAATATGACAGCAGGTATAATGGTAAAATTGATTATCAGTCCTCCAACAAGTCCCGGAAGAAGTTGTAAATTGTCAAATTTATAATCGTAAACAGCAAAAACTGTCATAATTGCAGTAATAAAAGTATTTGTTAATGCGAAAATTTTGAAAAATGAGAGTTTAACAAATTTACTCTTTAGTATTACAGATATGAAAGCCGTAATAAATCCCAAAGTAAAAAATCCGATGATTGAAAACAGAAACAACCCTGTTGAATTGGATAATATCAGATTTTTCAAAGCTGAAAAGCTTAAATGAACTATAAAAGCAAGAAATAATACTTTTATCGGAGCAGGAAGCTGTTTTTGACAAGTATTTTCAGTTTTCATTTACTTTCTTCCTTTTCTGTTTGATTTTTTTATTCAGCCATATAATAAGGTTTGAAATCAGTAATAAAATAGTAATAATTGCTATGCCGGTGAATGTGAAAAAGGTATCAAGTCCCGGGAGAAATTCCGAATTATCAGTCGCAATAAAATAAGAGCATATTAATGCTGAAATCCATAAAAATGAAAAATCCGATAATGTAAATGCTGTGCATACAGTTGTATTTCTGTCTGCCTTGGTTATCGCAAATGTCAGTACGAGTGTTACCGATAGAATTGCTACAAAGGGTATAAGATATATAAATGGCAGTTCAGCAGCTTTTGGATATACGTCAGCAGGCAAAATATTTATTTCCCAGCACCGGAATACACAGCAGGCTGTGAGCAGTTCGGTCATATAGGGAGAAAACAGCAATACAGCGCACCAGCATACTATGTATGTAAGAAATGTACAGAGAATTATCTTTTTATAGCCTTTCATAATTTTCTTCATGTATAAACAAAACCCCGTTTGCTTAAACGGGGCGTAAATTTTATAAAACAACATTTACAATGCTTTCTCTCATCCAGACTTTTACTGTCGGTAACGGAATTTCACCGTATCGTGCTGTTTGAACAGCTTGCAGACTTTACTGCCGGTAGGGATTTTCGCCCTGCCCCGAAAACACTATATAAAGTATATCACAGTACAGGCATTGTGTCAATAGGTAAAATGTGGTTTATGAAAATGGAGTTTATTGTGATTAAATTTTAATTTATCTTCTTAATTTGTTTTCTTAACTTTCTTTGCTTGTACAAAGAAAGTTACAAAGAAATACGTTTCCTTTTCTCCCTGAGAAAAGGAAACGAAAAGAAGAATTTAACATGTAAATGCTAAAAACTCAGACTGTCCTCCCAAACCCGTCAATTCTCACTGCAACAACAGTAAAATCATAATTGATAATATACTGCGTACACATCAGACTCCACATACTAAAGTAGGCAGCTTTAAAGGAAATTTTTAATTCTGAAACTGACAAATTCTGTTTTAATAAAGTGAATTTCGTGAAGTTTATTTTGATTTACAAGTAAATTAAGATGCAATATGGGTCCAGCGTCACGCTGGTAAATTATAATTTTACTGTGCTATCTTCACCTTATAGGAAAACTCAAGAAGTGGAATTATCTCTTCCCATTCCTTATCTTCGCATATACGTGTGGAACGGATATTTTTTTCAAGCCCGAAAAGGTCAGCCTTCATTCCCACAACAGTTTTTGCTATTGTTTTTGAACAAAGTGCAGAAACATATTCTGCAACCTTTTCCTTTTCTTTTTCGGGATTTTGTGGATTGTTTTCGGAATTGCCAGTGATTTTGATTTCTATTGTAACATTTATTTTATCATCTTTTTGTTTGGAAGTAACTTTTGTACTGCTTTTTCTTATATAAAAATCTGTTTTGTTCTCCTCATATTCAATCGGCAGGTAAATATCTTTTACATTGCCGCAAAGCCAGCAAAGACCTTTTGATTCCTCCTCAGAAAGAGTGCCTATAATTTCATTTGGGGAAATTACAGCCATAGTCAGCTTATCATCTTTTTGAGTAGGAACAGCGGCTTTTCTGTCGCTTTCAAGCAGGTCGTTTATCACACCACTTATAGTTTTCGGCAGGATAATACCGTTTCTGCCGCTGCTTTTTATGAGTTCGGCAAGTTTGCCGCCTTTGTCCTCAATGAACTTTGCGGCATCTTCTGGCATACATAGAACATAACAAGATGGAGAAATACGGTTGTTTGAAAGGAGAGTAAGCAGGCTGTTTCCGATATTATAAGGACTTGATGCAAATACCTCAAGATGTCCTGAAAAGAGATTTTTGCTTTGTGAGTTTTCACAATCTCCAACGGCTGAAAGAAGCGTTTTTCCTTTTCCTGAAATAACCTCCTTGTCATCTCCGAAAATACGCAGTGAAACCGATTGCTCATTTTCATTGTAATCTGTGCCGATTTCTTTTATAAACGCTTTACTGCGTACGTCTGAACTGCCTGAGCAGCCACTAAGCGTTATCGGAAGTAACAGCAGACACAGAAGTTTTTTTATTTTCATGGTATTTCCTCCTGATATACATAATAATGGGAATAATAACAGCAAGTACAAGTATAAATCCACCTGTTATCAGAGTTGTATCTATTTGGGTGTAATTTATTGCCGAGGAAACGGTAAGCATTAAAATTGCTGAAATAAGCGACTTGTATTTTAAGTCGGGCAGAAGCTCATTTATAATAATTGTACTCAGTACTATCTGTACTGTAACTGTTACAACGCAAAGAATGGTGAACAGTATCAGATACACTGCATCGGCACGCTGAATGCTCATAGGCTGTGAGAATGCCCCTGCCGAGAAAAACGGAAAGTCGGATATATTTATAATTCTGCCCAGTACTGTGATTTCAACTGCGGCAATAAGTTCTGTAAGGACAAGCTTTGTTATGAAAAATGAGGTTATGGCTTTTTTTCTTCCCTTTGGGACGATTTCAAGCAGAATAAAAATCATTACAAGCTCTCCGCTTCGGCAGAATTCCTTTACAGCATATTTAACAACGTTGCTGAAATTAACATCGGGAATAAAATTCGTCAGCTCTGCTTTCGGATATGCCCCCACGAGCATTACTATCAGGGATACTATTATTAAAAGAGGTATCATTCCTGAGGCTCTTGAAAGTGCTTTTATGCCGAGTGAAGCAGTATAAACGCATACAGCTGCAAGAATGAGTGAACCTGTGAAACGACTGTCTATTGGGAAGTAAACACTTTTGGTAACTTCCCACAACATGCTGAATGAAACAGCTCCCCATATTATGAAAAATATTATATATAGTATACTTCCAAATTTTCCAAAGAGCATTTCCTTTTTTAAACTGAATGAATCGTCATTATAAAGCAAGAGCATAGGAATAACAGCAAGAAACTGGACAGCAACAGAAACAGCAGCTCCTGCCATAGCATCTGCATTCGAAAAATCGGTTGTGCATATAATTGAAAACATTCTTATAGCAATTAAGATTGAAAAAAGCTGACTGCTTTTAATTCTTGTCATAAAGCTCCTCCACTGTAAAATTTTTCTCCTGTTTCTTACGGAAACCTGTGCGAACCAGAGTGTCACTCAGTGCGTTTTTGATAAAAGGTGAAAAAGGAGCAGTATATGGGAATCCGTAATCTTCTGTTGAGCATAGATTGAACAGCACAACGGCTGCACAAAGGCTTATACCGAACAGCCCCCATATTCCGCCGCATATTACAAAAATAATTCTCAGCACAGAAATACTTTGCGAAAGACCCGGTATTACAAATCCACTTATTACGGATATTGCCGCAACGGTGAGCAGAGGAGTGCTGATAAGTCCTGACTGAACAGCGCTGTCGCCTATAATTATACCTGCAACTATGCTGACAGCACCACCGACAGCTTTTGGAAGCCGTACCCCTGCTTCCTTTATAATTTCGTACATAATCAACACTCCGACAGTTTCGGCGGTAATAGAGAACGGAGCATTCTTTTCGGCATCGGCAAGAATCATAAGCAGAGTGCTGTTAAGCATTTCGGGATGATGTACCGCTATTGCAACATACAGAGCAGGCAGAATAATTGCAAGCAGAAAGGCGGTATATTTAAGAAGTCTTAAAAAAGTACCGAAATATGGCTTGAAGTTATAATCATCAAGCGTCTGAAAGTTGTCGCTTACAAGTTTTGGTATATAAAGTGCATAGGGATTTCCGTCAATCAGCAGGGCAACACGTCCCTCCATGAGTTTTGAACAAAGTACATCCGGCCGTTCGGTCATTCCTACAGATGAGAAAATGCTTTTCTTTTTTGGTTCTAAAAATGGCTTCATATATCCCGTTGAAAAAACGGATTCAAGTTTTATTTTATCAATCGATTTATAAATTCTGTCAATGAGCTCCTGCGGTACTCTGTCTGACATATAGCAGATACAGATATCCGTCTGGCTGGAATCTCCTATAACCCCAAGCTTCTGAACGTAATTAGGAGATTTTATTCTACGGCGTATAAGTGACATATTTGTTCTGATAAGTTCTGTAAAACCGTCGTGTGAGCCTGTAAGGTTATTTTCAGCGAATGGTTCGGATATTCCTCTGCGTTCGTGCCCCTGCGCACCGAATGCAAGAACAAAATCTGCACCGTCTGCTGCAAGAACGACAAAGCCTGAATTGAGCAGTCGGAACATATCACCGTAATTATCAGCAATCGGTCTGTCAATAGACAGCATCATGTTTGAATTGATATGTTCAAGCAGACCTTTCGGGCTGATATCAGGAATTTCGGTTTCCATAAGAGGATGAAGCACGAGATGGGTCAAAACAGCAGTTGATACAAGACCCTCACAGCATAGTATACAGCAGTGGATACCGCTGATATTAATCTCATTGATAAGAAGCTCTGACGTACCGCCTGAAAGTTCTTTGATTTTGGCAATATTACTGTTTAACTCAGGAATTATATGAATAGAGTGATATCTGATTTTCATGCGTATTCTCCTTAATTGTTTGTTAGCTATTATTGACAATTATGGAAGAATAATTCGTGCAATATGCAAAAAACAAAATTATATAAGCAAGAATGGTTAAAAAAAATCGATAAAATACTGAAACTCTATAAAAAACTAACAAATTATTATTTTAAATTAAAAAAAGGCTTTACAAGAGAGTAATGTTGAGTTATAATAGTCAAGGTGATTAAATAATTTTTTGCTGTCATAAGTTATCTATTGACATTTGGTGAAACATGCATTATAATATAAATATGGGCTTATTGGTCGTGAGTTTTTGACACGGAATTGTAGTTCGTTTTTATAAAATAGTTGACAGAGTGAATTTTATTCATTATATTCACCAATTCAGAGCAATCCATTTTAGAAAAACATACAAAAAAGTTTGAAATCTATTGACTTTATTGTCCTGTTAAACTATAATTGTAGTGTAAAACAAGAAAATTACTTTTATAGTAATGTCGAATATAATTAAAGAGATGGACAGAGCAAGGATCTCTTTGTTATAATTGGTATGTTTTATCAGAAAAGGAGGAAAACACAAATGAAAGCAAAAAAAATTCTGGCAGGTGCATGTGCATCACTTATGCTCGCTATGACAACAGTATCAGCAGTATCAGCTGCAGGTACAGTAAATGTAACAGTTGGTAACGCGACAGCTAAAGCGGGTGAAAAATTCTCAGTAACGATTGATCTCGCTGATATCCCTACAGACGGTATCAACGCATGTGACTTCGGTGTTAAGTACGATTCTTCAGCACTCACAATCACAGGTGTTACAGCAGGCACACTTGCTAAGGCAGACACAGCATCACTTGATGGTGTTAATGCTCTCGAAACAAACATCGAAGCAGGTCTTGTAAGCATTATCTATGGTTTAGGCGCAACTGAATCAAGCAATTACATGACAGGCTCAGGTACATTCGTAACTCTTGAAGGTACAGTAAGCAACACAGCGGCCGCTGGTAAGTACGATCTTAAAATCGTAGCAGTTGACAGACTTGCTGATCCATCAGGCACAGCTACAAACAACGAAATTATTTTTGGTAATCTCGCTGCTGACAACACAACATGTACAGTTTACACACCAACAATCGTAGATGGTTATGTTGAAGTTACAGGTGATACAGCAACTACAACATCAACAACAGCAGGAACTCAGCCAACAACAACTACTACAACAAAGGTAACAACACCTCTTCCATCAGTTGGTGAAGCTTCACTTCTCGGTGACGTTGACCTTGATAAGGTAGCCGGTACAGCATCAGACCTCGTTCTTCTTTCTAAGTATCTTGTAAACACAACAATTTTCGGACTTAAGGATGAAGCTCTTGCAAATGCTGACTTAAACGGCGACAAGGTTGTTACAGCAGTTGACGCAAGTACAATGATCGAAGTAGTAACAGGTAGTATCAAGTTATAATACAAAGCCTGAGAACAGAGTACGTTCGGATGTATATTTAAGCCCGTGTGCTTAAAATATAGGGGGATTTCCCAGAAAACAAATTTATTGCTCAGATGAATGAGCGGAAAGGAAAAAACGTGATGAAGAAAGGTAAACTTCTTTCAGTCTTAACATCACTGGCTATGACCGGTACAATGGTGTTAGGTGCACTTCCATTCACAGCGTCAGCTGCTTCAACTGACAAGATTGGATTGGAAATGGTTTCTGACAAGACTTCTTTTACACTTGAAGAAGTTCAGGCAGGAACAGCTAGAACCACAGTATATTGTGATTCAACAAAGGCTTTTGCAGAAAGCGATCAGGTCGTATGTATTGAATTCTGCCTCAAGCCAGACCAGTGGGGTACAGTAGACCCAATTAACCTCGAGATTACAACAGACAACCAGCTCAGCGTTAATGACGGCGCTAACAACCCACGTAAGTTTGAAACAAATGCTACAACAACAGGTAGTATCTGGGACAACACAAACTACAAGAAACTCAAGTATGGTTGCTACAACTATCTTGACGTAGATGCAAACCTCGTTTATGCTGATGAATACATGCCAAAGGCTACAGTAATGTCATCATCATTAACAGGTAACTTCAGAATTGAAGATGCAAACATGGATAAGCACATCGCTAACTTCGATGTTCAGCTTCCAAAGGACCTCGCTGAAGGTACATACACAATCAACTTTGTTGATGCTAAGGCAGTTATCGGTGACGTAGTTGCTGGTACAGCTGACAGCTATGATATCACATCAGCAACAGGTATCACAATCACAGTTGGCGAAGGTGGTCAGCCAGCTACAACAACAACAACAGCAGCTCCTGTAACAACAACAGCTGCTTCATCAGTATCATGGAACTACGTTGGTTCTGCTGTACTTAAGGCTGAAACAGGCGTTAAGGCTGCAGTTGGCGAAACAGTTAAGGTTCCAGTATACGTTGATACAAACGGTAAGACATGTGAAGGCCTTGCAGCTAAGATCATCTATGATGAATCAGCTCTTGACATGAAGTTCATCGATCCATATGATGAAGGTTATGATTACTATGGTCTTGAACCATGTTCATCACCAACATACAACAGCCAGACAAAGTGCTTCCTTATCAAGCTTGCTGGTCTTGATCCAATGGAAAATGACCCATCAATGCCAATTGCTATCTGTGAATTCACAGTTAAGGACGGCGCTTCAGGCACATACGATATTTCATTTGAAAACACATTAGACCCTGCTAAGGGTGTAGAATGTGTACAGGAAACATTTGCTGACGGTACACCAACTAACTACCTTCAGATAACAAAGGCTCCTGGTTCAATCGTTGTTGGCGAAGCTACAACAACAAAGGCTACAACAACAAAGGCTGGTACAGTATCATGGAACTATGTTGGTTCTGCTGCACTTAAGGCTGAAACAGGCGTTAAGGCTAACGTAGGCGACGTAGTTAAGGTTCCAGTTTACATCGATACAAACGGTCAGACATGTGAAGGTCTTGCTGCTAAGATCATCTATGATTCATCAGCTCTTGACATGAAGTTCATTGACCCATATGATGACGGTTTCGATTACTACGGTCTTGAACCATGTTCATCACCAACATACAACAGCGAAACAGATTGTTTCCTTATCAAGCTTGCTGGTCTTGATCCAATGGAAAATGACCCAACAATGCCAATCGCTATCTGTGAATTCACAGTTAAGGATGGCGCTTCAGGCACATACGAAATTTCATTTGAAAACACATTAGACCCTGCTAAGGATGTAGAATGTGTACAGGAAACATTTGCTGACGGTACACCTACAAACTACCTCCAGATTGTTAAGCAGCCTGGTTCAATCATTGTTGGCGACGGCACAACAACTGAAAAGGTAACAACAACAACTGAAGAAGTTACAACAACAAAGGCTACTGAAACATCAGTATCAATTTCTGAATCAGTAGTTACTGTAACATCAATTGTAACATCAATTTCAGACGTTACAAACATCTCAATTGTAACATCAATCGTTACAAATATTTCAGACGTAATTGTAACATCAATCGTTACAGATGTTTCAAATGTTACATCTATCGTAACATCAATTTCACAGGTAACTGTAACATCACAGGTAACTGTAACTTCACTCGTAACAGTTACATCACTCGTAACTGTAACATCATATGTAACAGATGCTACAACAGCTTCATCAACATCAGATGACACTGTAACATCTGCTTCAGTTTCAATCGTATTCCCATCAGACATCGTTGACCTCAGCGGCAACAATGCATTCTGGTACTTCGCTGATGAAACAGAATGGCACCTTGATGCATTTGCAGTAGAAGTAAACGGCGAAGTTGTTGACGGTGCAGAACTTGAATTCAGCGCTGCTTCACCAGCTGAAGCTTACGATGGTAAGAAATTCGATTACGAAATCACTGTAACATACACACATGATGATGGTACAGTAGCAACAGCTACATTTACAGCTAAGATTGGTCTCCGTGGCGACGCTAACCTTGACCACAAGGCAAACGCTCGTGACGCTGCTACAATTGCAAGAGACCTTGCTCAGCTCTACGCTACAAAGAAGACAACTCTCACAGCAGAAGACGGCTTCGGCATCTTCCTTGCTAACTCAGACTTTGTATACACAGCTACTCCAGAAGCTGGTAAGAACGGTTACGCTAAGACACCAACTGACTACTATGGCCAGTATGATCTCGCAGTTCGTGACGCAGCTACACTTTCTAAGTGGCTCTCAAGACTCTACAGCGAACCAAACCTCACACTCTACCAGGTAGCAGTTCTCAAGAAGTAATTTCTGAGTAAACCCCAATTTAATTTAGCTTTGTTTATGCAAGGGCCGGAAAGGCCGGTCCTTGCTTAACAAATATAGAAAAGAAAGGAAAAATTTAAAAATGAAGAAGAATGTATTTTCAAGAACACTCGCAGTACTCGCTTCAACAGCAGTACTTGGCGCAGCATCAATGATCTCAGCTAACGCAGCTGGCGAATCACTCTCACTCTCAAGCGCAGAAGGTAAGGCAGGCGAAACTGTAACTCTTACAGTTGACGTAGCTTGCAACAACAACTTCGAATCACTTGACTGTGTAGTTAACTGGGATGACACAGCTCTTACATCAGGCACAGCTATGGGCGCTAACGGCGTTTCAGTAGCTTCAGCTAACGGCGACGGCTACTGCACAGTAGTTGCTTACGGTTCAGCTGCTATCGCTGACGGTGCAGTTGCAACTATCGACTTCACAATCCCTGAAGATGCAGTTGCTGGTACAACATATGATGTATACTTCGGTACAGTAACAACATACGCTATCTTCGGTGGCGACGACCTCGGTTCAGGTGTTACAAACACAGCTGGTACAATCACAGTTGTAGGTGAAGAACCAACAACAACAGAACCAGCTACAACAGAACCAACAACAACAGAAGCTACAACAACAACAGCAGCTCCTTCAACAGGCGCTCCTAAGACAGGTAACGCTGGCGTTGCAGTTGCAGTTGCTGGTCTCGTAGCAGCAGGCGCTACAGCAGTTGTTCTTAAGAAAAGACACTAATTCATAATTAGTACTTTCTAATAAAAAAGCTCTCCTTTGGAGAGCTTTTTTTATTTCCGAAATAAGTGCGTAAATAAAAGGGGCGTAAAGCCCATTTTTATAACCATGTCGCAGCATGATTAAGAGAGCTAATCACGCTTTGCTCCGATTTTAATTTATTCGATTTCCTTAGGTTTCCAATCCTTTCCGCCCCAACCATCAATGTTTGCACGACGCATAGCACCAAACAATCGGTCGCTGAAACCACTGTTTTGCTTGTCCATCTGGGCAATAAAGTCCTTTGTAGTTTCACGGTTTGTATGTCCATCAGCAGGGCATACGGATTTTATGATTTTAAGTTCATTTTTCTTTGCGGCACGACGAACTTCCTTTTCAGGTGCAAAAACCATAGGTCTTATAAGTGTAAGCTGTTTGCGTGAAAGGTAGCTTTTAGGTGAAAAACAGCCTATTCTGCCTTCATTGAAAAGATTCATAATGAAAGTTTCAACAGCGTCATTGAAATGATGACCGAGAGCAATTTTATTGCAGCCGTATTCAACAGCCGCATCATGTAAAGCACCACGACGCATTCTTGCACATAAACTGCATGGGTGGTCCTCTTTTCTGACATCAAATACAATTTCACCTATGTGAGTGCGGATAATGTGACATTCAACATTCAGTTCCTTGCACATTTCCTCAATGGCAGTGTAATCACCTGCAACACCATTGAACTGTGGATCAAGGGTGATACAGACGAGTCTGTAATCAATACCGATAAAACGCTGTAAAAGGGCAAGTCCACGAAGCATTACAATACTGTCCTTACCGCCTGAAACTCCCACAGCAATAACATCACCGTCGGAAATAAGCTCATATTCCTGTATGGCTTTACGCATATATCCTAACATTTTCTGCATATTAATCACTCCAAAAATAATTTCAGTTTTAATTATACTACATAAAAGAAATTATTGCAATATACTTGAAAAAAGTTTAAAAAAGCGGTATAATGTAAGTAATATACAATGAAAGGAATAGCAATTATGAAGAATATTCTTGTTACAGGTGGCGCAGGATTTATAGGTAGCCATACCTGTGTTGAACTTTTAAATGACGGTTATGAAGTAATTATTCTTGATAACCTCAGCAATTCTAAAGAGGGTGCTGTTGATAGAATTAAAACTATTACAGGCAAGGAAGTAAAGTTTTATAAGGTTGACCTGCTTGATATTCAGGGAACTGAAAAGGTTTTTGCTGAAAATGATATTGATGCTGTTATTCATTTTGCCGGTTATAAGGCAGTAGGCGAATCGGTTGCAAAGCCACTTGAATACTATGAAAACAACATCGGTGGTACTTTCAATCTTATTAAGGCTATAAAAAAGTACAACGTTAAAAACATTGTGTTCTCATCTTCTGCAACAGTATACGGTGTAAATAATCAGGTGCCATACACAGAGGATATGCCTACTTCTGCTACAAATCCTTATGGTTACACAAAGGTTATGATTGAGCAGATTTTACATGATATTGCAATTGCAGACAGTGAGTGGAGTGTTGTGGCACTGAGATACTTCAATCCGATTGGTGCACATGAAAGCGGTCTTATCGGTGAAAATCCTAACGGTATTCCAAATAACCTTGTGCCTTATATTGCACAGGTTGCACTTGGTAAGCTTGAAGCACTCAGAGTGTTTGGCGATGACTATGATACACCTGACGGCACAGGCGTTCGTGATTACATTCACGTTACCGACCTTGCAAAAGGACATCTTGCGGCTCTCAGATATTCAGATAAGAACACAGGTTTCCAGCCGGTAAATCTTGGTACAGGTAAGGGCTCAAGCGTTTTAGAGGTACTTCACGCTTATGAAAAGGCATGTGGAAAAACTCTTGCATACAACATTACTCCAAGACGTCCTGGTGATATTGCGTCTTCTTATGCACAGACCGACCTTGCAAAAAATCTTTTAAACTGGGAAGCAAAGCTTGATATTGAAAAAATGTGTCAGGATAGCTGGAACTTTACAGTTAAAAATCCGGAGGGAATGTAATGAAAAAGATATATATTGAAGGTATGATGTGTGAGCATTGTGCAAATGCTGTTAAAAACGCTCTTGAAGAAATCGGTGGTACTAACGTATCTGTAAATCTTGATGAAGGCTATGCAGAAGCTGAAATCGGTGTTTCCGATGATGAAATTATTGCTAAAATTTCAGAAGAGGATTTTGAAGTAACTGAAATTAAATAGTTGTTTAATACAATAATAAGCCCTGAGATTTAGTTCTCAGGGCTTTTAAATTCAATATTAAGAAAATTATTTTCAGCAGATGCATCAGACAGAACCTTTTTAAAGCTCAGAGCATATCTGCCAAGCTTTTCTTCAAGCAGATTGAAGTTTTCAACAACTATGAGTGTATCTGTTGAAATATCAAGAAGACAGTCATGAAGTGCGTCAAGATTTTTACCATACCACTCGGGGAATCCGAATTCAAGCGCAATTTTATCGTGAAGTTCAGGACGGGTTGAAATGTTTTCGCAGTTCAGATGGAATTTATTCATGCTATTCCTCCCCGTAGAGAAGTTCAAATGTTTCGTAGTGGTCTTCCGTATAGTAAATCAGACCGTCATTTGAAAATACAATTCTCTTTGCACCACGCTTTTGGGCACCAAGGGTATCTATATCGCATTCTGTATACTTTCTTCCTTCAGCTTCGGGCAGAATCCCCTCATAATTTCCAAAATGGCTTCCGCCGATACACATTCCAGGTGCGTAAGGCTCAAGAGAGCCGCCCTCCCAGCCAAGAGCCTGTGCTTCTTTTTTGGTAATGAAGTTGTGTGGCAGACAGTTGTAGGTATAGATATAAAGTGCAACATCTTCCTTTGATGTGTATGTACCATTTTCATCGATTACAGCAAGCTCTTCAGCAAGCTGTGTTTCCGGTTCTGATACAACTTCATAGATTTCTTCAGCGGTGGTTTGTTCAGATTCTTCTGTTGCATTGTCAGATGCGGTATCCGTAATTTCAGTTTCAGCTACAATTTCGCCTGATATCTGATTTACAACTTCGTTTGTATCACATCCGCTGAAAAACAACGCTGTAAACGACATAAGCAATAAGCAGATTATTTTTTTCATATTTTGCTCCTTAATTAGAACAAGTGCTACGGATTTCAAGAGGATGAAACCCGTAGCCGTTCTGATTTTATTATGATGATTTCTTGTTAGCTTTGTTTTTGGAAGATACTTTCTTTTCGGCCTTCTTATATGCTTCTTCGATGAAGTATCTCTGAGCGTCAACAGGCGGGTTATCATTTACCTTGTAAATGTAAGTGCCGTCAGAAAGTTGTTTTCTTGCCTTTATATTGTCACTCAGCAGAATTTCAAACATGTTCCAAAGACGCTTTTTAATACGCTCATTGTAGATAGGAGCTGCAACCTCGACACGTCGGATAGTATTTCGCGTCATATAATCGGCAGAACTGATGTAGATTTTGCAGCGTTCCTTTGTGCCGAAAATATAAATACGGCTGTGTTCGAGATATCTGCCCACAATACTTGTAACGGTGATATTATCTGTAAGACCCTCAATGCCTGCCTTAAGACAGCATATACCTCTTATAACAAGGTCAATCTTAACGCCTGCCTGAGATGCTTCAACAAGCTTGTCTATCAGTACTTTGTCGCAAAGTGAATTGATTTTTGCTGCAACATATGCAGGTTCATCATTTTTTGCACGTATTATTTCGTCATCAATCATTTCTATGATTGGATTTCGAAGTGCAAGCGGGGCAATAAGAAGATGTTCTGATTCTTCAACAAGACGGTCGTTTTTAAGAGCGTCAAACAGCATTTCGGCATCTTCGCCGATTTCCTGATTAGATGTAAGAAGTGAAAGGTCTGTATAAAGAGTAGAAGTCTTTTCATTGTAGTTACCCGTACCGATTTGAGTAATATACTCTTTCTTCTTGCCGTTCTGCCTTGTGATAAGCAGCAGCTTTGAGTGTACCTTCAAATCTCTCGGGCCGTAAATAACAGTACAGCCGGCGTCCTGAAGACGTCTTGACCAGCTTATATTGTTTTCTTCGTCAAATCTTGCACGAAGTTCTACAAGTACAAAAACATTCTTACCGTTCTGAGCTGCATCACAGAGTGCCTCAATAATAAGGCTGTTTTTGGCAAGTCTGTAAAGCGTAATTTTTATATCTGTAACTTTAGGATCTTTTGCAGATTCGTTTAAAAGCTCAATAAACGGCTTAATATTTTCATAAGGATAGCTCAGAAGTATATCACGCCTTTTAACCTGTGAGGTGATACTCTGAGTATCTGAAATGCTTTCGGATTTCTGCGGTGTAACTTTGTCGTATTTCAATGCAGGATTATCAAGCATATCTGAAATTTTACCTGCAAATGAAAGATCAAGGGGTGTTTTAAGATAGAAAATATGCTCCATATCAAGCCCAAGCTTTTTGCACAGAAACTCAAGTGCAGGCTGACTGAAGTTTTCTGAAAGCTGCAATCTTACAGGCTGAAGTTTTTTTCTTTTCTTGCATATATCCTCCATGATTTCACGAAAATCGATATCATGGTCATAAAGTCCCTCTTCAACTGTAATATCTGCATTTCTGGTAACTCTTATAAGAGTTTTGTCAACAACCTTGTAGTTTTTGAATACAAGTGGCGCAAAATGCAGGATAAGATCTTCCGCAAGGATAAACCTTTTTCCGCCTTCAAGTGTGATAATTCTGCTGAACTGTCCGCCTGCAGGAATTAAACCAAGACGTGTCCCCGATTTTGACTGTAATTGTAAAACACAATATATTTCCTTATTGTTAAGGAATGGAAATGGTGTTTTCTTGTCAATAATCTGTGGAGCAATAAGCGGCTTTATTTCTCTTTTGAAGTAGTTTTCAAGATATTCACGTTCTTTAGTGGTAGCAGAACGGAATTTTATCTGTTCTATACCATGGTCCATAAGCTCAAGCATGATATTTTTGTAAGCAATATCCTTCATTGGTTCAAGCTCATTTACCTTGTCAAAAATACAAGACAGCTGCTGCTTTGGAGTCATTTTGGTTTTTCCGTCTTTTTTCTTCGGGTCAACCAGCATTTTATCGTAAAGCGAGCCTACACGCACCATAAAAAATTCATCGAGGTTACTCTGAAAAATAGACGCAAAGGTCAGTCTTTCAAGTAATGGCACACGTCTGTCCTGAGCCTCTTCAAGTACACGTTCGTTAAATTTAAGCCATGACAATTCACGATTATCATAAACAGATTGCCCCATATCAAATCCTCCTCTGCACATCGTTAACTCTTGTTTGTATGTATTATACAATATATCATGGAATATGTCAAGATTAATTTATGTAAAATTTAATCGACTGGTTGGTAATTTTTAACAGTATAAATTAATCCTTAAATAATATCTTTGAATTTTCAGAATAAAACAGTAACTGCGGCTTGATTTAAAAAAATAAAAAACACTAAAATTTCACGCAAAAAGTATTGTAAAATAAAGAAATATATAGTATAATAATAAGTATCTATGAAGTAAGCTGAAAAGCTATAAATTTAAGGAGGAAAAAATGGCAGGTTTATCTTTAACAAAGAATAAACTCTCAGGTCCGAAAGAAGCTTTTTCATTTAAAAATCTTCCGGCATTTCTCGGACAGTGGTTTATTCGAAACAAGTTCTATTTTCTTGCATTTGCCATACCTGTAATTATAATGTATGTGGCTTATGCAATATTCAAAGTATCACCTTTTGGTGATATGTCGGTACTTGTACTCGACCTTAACGGTCAGTATGTTTACTACTTTGAAGCTATACGTGACGCATTCTGGGGCGAGGAAAGTATGCTTTATAACTGGTCGAGAAACCTTTCGGGCGGTTATATCGGTGTAATTGCGTATTACCTTGCAAGTCCGTTTACACTTATTCCTATTCTTCTTCCGAGAACAATGATTCTTGGAAGCCTTCTGATTATGATTCTGACAAAGCTTGGGCTTGCATCTGTAACATTCAGTTACTATCTTCAGAAATCAAAAGGAATGGCGCCATTCCAGGCAACAGTATTCTCTGTTCTTTATGCACTTTGTGCTTACGGTGTAATTCAGGCTATGGACCCTATGTGGCTTGATGGTGTGTATCTGTTACCGCTTATTATTTTAGGCGTTGAATACTTGATTGATGACGGCAGAAAGCTTAACCTTGCAATTCCACTTGCAATGGCATTTGTGTTTAACTTCTATATCGGATACAGTATTGCCATTTTCACAGCAATTTATTTCTTTGTGTACCTGTTTTCAGGCGGAAACGAAAAAATCAAGAAGCGTAAGGGTGAAGATTATTTCAATATTTTTGTAAGAGCCGTTATATCGGTGGGAACAGCACTCCTACTTTCAGCGTTTATGATTCTTTCGGTTTACCATGCACTTTCACTTGGTAAGTTTGAATTCTCTGAACCTGACTTCTCATTCTCAACACAGTTCAATCCTCTTGACATATTCGCACAGCTTCTTCCTGCGCAGTATGATACTGTTAATGTAGACGGTATGCCTGAGATTTACTGTGGTATGCTAACAATCGTGACACTTCCGCTGTTCTATCTCAATAAGAATATTTCTTTAAACAAGAAGATTGCATACTCAGCACTTCTGGTTATCCTGTTCCTCTGTATGTATATCAATCCTGTTGATATGGTATGGCATGGTTTCCAGGAACCAAACTGGCTCCCTTACCGTTATTCATTTACATTCTCATTTGTTCTTGTTGTAATGGGTGCTACTGCATTTTCAAAGATGGACGGCATCAAGGCATCGGCAATCGGCGGTGCGGCATTTACGGTTATTGCCATACTTATAATTGTTGCTTCAAGAGCTGATGAAGATATGACAGTCAAGGAAGTTGTTATTGCAGGTATATTTGCAGCAGTTTATTGTGTAGTTATTGCTTTCGGACGTGACAAGAAGAAATTCCTTGCAATTACAGCTCCTATTATAATGCTTTCTGTTGGTGCGGTTGAACTTGCTTACAATGCATATAATACATTTGAAGATGAAAATACTGACCTTGTTTATTCAAAGGCAGGTCCATATTACAACTTTATCAACAACGGACGTGAGGTTGCAGAGCAGATTGAAGCTTACAATGCTTCAAAGGGGGATATAAACGATGGTTTCTATCGTGCTGAAAAAACTTATCACAGAACTGTAAATGACCCTTCTGCATTAGGCTTTAAGGGTGTCAGCCATTCAAGCTCTGTAATGAACGCAAAAATTCTTAAATTCCTTGAGGCTATGGGCTTCTCATCAAGCACATACTACACAAGATATGACGGCAATACTTCAATTACCGATTCGCTTCTTGGTATCAAGTATTCTGTAGACAAAATGGTTGTCGATGATCCTAATGCAAGACGATGGACAAATGAAAGCTATACTCCGGTTTTCGCATATAATTATATTGATGAAAACGATAAGGAAAACGTTGTAAACGTTTATGAAAATCCACATGCACTTTCAATCGGATATGCAGCAGACAGCACAATCAGCAGAATTGCCGCACTCGGTAACGATGATGTCTACAACAGCCAGAATATCCTTATGAGTACACTTGCAGGTCATACTGTAATAGGCGAAATTGAACCTGGTGTTGAAGGTTTCCAGGAATTCCGTCAGTATTTCAAGAAGATGGACGTAAATCCTGATACATTTATCCTGAACAATGTCGAAAGACAGGATAACGCATATAATACACACACACGTTATTATGTTTCACAGGAAGGTGACCCTGTTGTAAATATGCACATTACAGCAGAAAATGAATATCCGATTTATATTTACTTCCAGACTGAAGTTCAGAAAAAGGTAAATCTTTGGCTCAGTACAGAAAAGGATGTAAACGGAAATTATACAAATCATAAGGGACTTGGTTCATATTTTGAAGGTCACGACTATCATGGTCTTTGTCTTGGTTCATTTGAACCTGGTCAGGAATTTGAACTTCGTATGACAGTTGCTCACGACGACAAGGAAACATTTATCAACAATTTCCATTTCTATTATTTCGACCAGGCTGCATTTGAAGAAGATATTGTAAAGCTTGAACAGCAGCAGTGGAATATCACAGACTTTGGCGGCGACAGCATTGAGGGTGATATCACAATCAATGAAGGTCAGGTTATGTTCACTTCTATTCCGTACGAACCGGGCTGGACAATTAAGGTGGACGGCAAAAAGCTTGACTTTATTGACAAGGATACTACTGATTATCAGACAGCAGAGCAGTGCTACACAATGTATGTAAACTCTCTTATCGGCTTGAAGCTTACACCTGGTACTCACACTGTTGAAATGTCTTACACACCACCGGGACTTATGCTTGGCGTGGGACTTCTTATTGTAGGTCTTGTATGCGTTGTATTCATTTACAGATATGACAAGAAGAACAATAAGGTTCTGCTTGCTATCTATCGTGAAAAGAATACAGCAAATACATCAGCAAAATAAAAAACATCGGGACTGTGAAAACAGTCCCGTTAAATTAAATCTGAGGTGATTATTATGGCAATGACTATTGTTTATGCAGTAGGCAACAATTTATATGTGAACATTACAAATAAATGCCCTTGCAGCTGTACATTCTGCATACGTCAGAATGGTGACGGTGCTTACGGTTCGGACAGCCTTTGGCTTGAACACGAGCCTACAGCTGATGAGGTTATTGAGGCTTTTGAAAAGGCAGATTACAAAAAATACAATGAAATAATCTACTGCGGTTTTGGTGAGCCGACTCAAAGGCTTGACTGTCTTAAAGAAACAGCTGCATATATCAAGAAAAACAGTGACAAAAAAATCAGACTTAACACAAATGGTCTGAGTGATCTGATACATGGAAAATCAACTGCATATGAGCTTGAGGGACTTGTGGATACAGTTTCTATCAGCCTTAATGCAGGCACTAAGGAAGAATATCTCAAAGTAACACGCCCGAAGTTCGGTGAAGAATCATATGAGGCTATGCAGAAGTTTGCGTCAGACTGTAAAAATTATGTTCCGAATGTTGTTTTTACGGTTGTTGATGTGATTTCAGAAAAGGAAATCGCAGCGGCACAGGAAATAGCCGACAGACTTGGCATTACACTCAGAGTAAGAAAATATGAGGGATGATAATTTCTATAAAAAGCGAACCCAGACGGGTTCGCTTTCTTTTGATATTACAGAACAAATCCTTTTTCTCTCAGGTTATCGATAGCGTCACCAAGCACTGCGGCATTTGTGCTGGAAACTGAGTGAAGAAGATAAATACCGCCGCCATGTGCAGATGAAGTGATTTTTTCAAGTGCCTGCTGTTTGTCAGGCTGTGCGTCTGTCTGCCAGTCAACATAAGCAAAACTCCACATTAATGTTTTGTATCCGAGTTTCTGGCATAACTTAAGCATTTCTTCCGAATATTCACCGCATGGAGGTCTTAAATACTGCATTTCATATCCGTATTTGTCCATGACAAAATCGTGAAGACTCATGATTTCTTCTGAAAGCTCATTTTCATTCAGCTCAGGTAATGAAGCATGAGTCATACCATGATTTCCGAGAATATGCCCTTCATCAATCATTCTCTGTACAAGGGCCTGTTCCTTTTTGGCATAGTCGCCTGTTAAAAAGAAAACAGCCTTTACATTCTTTTCCTTAAGTGTGTCAAGAATAGGCGCGGTAAATCCGTTTTCATAACCCTGGTCGAAGGTCAGAATTATCCTGTTTTTGTCTTTTGTCGTTGCATATGCGTCGTATTTGCCGTATTGTGAGTTGAAGTCCATAGCTCCTAAGGGACAGTTGTTGCTGTCTACGGCTGTGCCTTGTCCGTATCCTAGCTTTTCTGAGGCTACCGCCTGTATCTGCGTAAACGGAATTGCTGTGACACAAAGAGCTGTGGCTGTAATTGAAAAGATTTTTTTCATTACCAATACCTCATGTCGCTTTTTGATTTTCTGCGACAATAACAGTATGTGCTGTGTATAAAATAATATTTAAGGAAATTTTTGAAATTAAAAATGGCGTTGTATTGGTTTATACAACACCATTTAAAATTATTCTTCTGTTTCAATCTGCTTGTTTGAAATAAACTGTACAACACCATCATTAACCTTGAATTTTACTTCGCATGTTAAATCTGAATCTGAATATGTTATATAATCCTGAGTTGTGTAAACAGCTGTATATATATCATCGTTCATCTCAACACTTATAAAATTAAGAGGTCTTATGATAGCATCACTGGCACGATAGCTGTAATAAGCATCATACTGTTCAATGTATTTTAATTTCATATCGGTATTTTCAAACTCGTCTACCGTAAGACCTGTTTTCTTTTTCATATATTCATTCAGTTTATCTTTTGGGATTTTTACAGCCCCGATAGCTTCAACACCTTCAACGCCGAGTCCAGCATTAACAATTTCTTCTTCACTTATTTCAGTAATATTGTAACAGTATTCATCACCTATTCCATGATATAAAATTGTTCTCAAATCCATTTCTGATGGTTTATCATAAAAACAATACAGAAAAAGTGGATTAAAGTCTTCATAGTTTTTATCATAATGTTCAAATGAAAACATTTCATTTATATTATCCATAGTAACTTCCATAGCTTTCTCGGTTGTTTCCGGTACTGTTACAGTAGTTGCTTTTGTTGTGAGTACAGTAGTTTCTGTCACTGCCTGAGTGGTTTCTGTCGGAACTGTTGTTTCGGTTGTGGCTGTTGGTTCGTCATTACCGCATCCTGTTACAGCTAAAAGTAAACAGGAAATAAGTATAAGTGGATATTTTTTCATAGTTGAAACCGCCCGTATATTATTTTATGACTTAATTTTAGCATAAAACGGCAATTAAGTCAATGTTTTATCAATATTTCTTATGTAATGGAAAAGATACTGCTGTGCGATGCCCTCAATACCCTTTGTACATTCGGGCAGACCGTTCGGATAATACTTCTCCATAACCCTTTTTATCCATACATCAACAGGGAATGCCTCTGTACGATACATACCAAAAAGCAGTACACATTCAGCAACCTTAGGTCCTACGCCCTTTATTGTCATAAGTGTTTTTCGTGCATTTTCAATCGGCATCTGTTCAAGCTCTTTTAGACTTATTTCACCTGATGAAACCTTTTGTGCAGCGTCAACTATATACTTTGCACGAAATCCTGCTCTAAGAAATTCAAGGCTTTCTGGAGTTTCTGATGATAATTCAACGGCTGTCGGAAAATGTCCGTAATGCTCTGTAAGTCTTGAAATAATCCCCTTGATACGTGGGATATTGTTATTCTGTGATATTATAAAGGAAATAAGCATTTCCCATAAATCCTGTTTTAAAAGCCTTATTCCTCCTGCAAATTCACAGGCTTTTTTTAGCGTTTTGTCTGAGGATAACTGCATTTTGATTTTACTGTAATCTGTATTAAGATCAAAATATTCTATCCATATATTTTCAAAATCTTCAGGAGAAGTATCATGAAAAATGATTTTTTCGCCTTTCTGAGAAATCATGAGGTATTTGTCAATAAAATACCCCTTGTATGTAATGTCATAATCAGACGAAACTTTTTCCCAGCGAAAAGCCTGTCCGCAATCAAGGGTTTCATCAAGATTGAAATCAGGACAGATTATTTCTATATCATTATTATTTACATTATAATTCATATGTTTTCCTTTTGTACAAGTGATTTCTTTTCGTGTGATTTTGAGGCAACAAGAAGAATAACCGCAATAACAAGGTCGGTGCAGTAAACAAACGAGAAAATGCTTGTGACAACTGCTGTACCTTTGGATATTACACCCTGTCTGCATATTTTAATATTACAGCCGACTGCAAAAACACCTGTCAGTATAATTGTCATAAAGTCAATAATTACAGCAATCATAATAAAGCCTATCCCCCATACACTTGCAACAAATCCTGCAAGGCCCAGAATAAAATGAAATATGTAGGCAGGTATCTGAACAGCTTTTACAATAAGATTTTGCTTTGCGGCAGATACTGCGGAGTTTTTATTTTTGGCAACTATAACTGTACTGATTATTGTAAGAACGAGGGTTAATGTCATGTATATTTCAGGCATATGCATACTTATGTTATCAGGTATCAGATTATTCAGAAAAAACAGCCATATAAGATAGGCATAAGGAAACAGCATAAGCGGTATAAGTTTTATGTATTTTTTCATTTTATACTCCTTTTGATTATTCCAAAGTTTTTCTGTGTTCATCTACAATATCAGATATACCGTATGTGTTGAGTATTTCCTTAATGTTTTGGTATATTTTCCAGAATTCTTCACCAACAGCCATATATCCGCCTTTATAAACCAATTGTTTATCATTTTCATCATATAGCTTTATGTAGGAAGAAGAACCGTCACAGCCTTCACCATCATACACATTAAGATTATAAATCTTTTCCCTGTCTGCAATTTCTGACAGTTTTTCATAATCATTATCAGATATATTAATCGACGCTATCTCCTCCGTTTGTTCAAAATCCGAGGAAGGCATGAAAATACGTATGGTTTTATTCGTATACACAATGATTTCGGCATCTGTACATTCAGCTATAGTACCAAATCCGGCAGCACCGTTGTTAATTGAAAAAAGAATATTGTCGCTGAACTTAGCATGTTCGTCCGTTAACACACTATCTACACCGGAACTGTTTTGTTCCGGTTGTCCAACGCAACCTGTAATTGTTATAAGCATTAATATTGCGACTGCTATAAATTTCAAATTTTTCATTATACGCTCCTTTGATTTTATATACCTGCATCATATATGTAAATGTTGTCATATCCATTATACTCTGAAATTTGTATCTTGTCAGCGTCATATCCCAGAGCAGGAGGTACGGTGAGTTCTGTCGGAAGCTCTGAATTATCATATGTTACTATATAACCTTTTGCTGAATGAAAATATACTGTTTCTTGTATAAGAACGATATTTTCATCAAGCATTACAGTTTTATAAAAATTGTTGTCAGACATATAAATATTGTATATATCGCTATTATCGGAAGAATAGTCGGAAATATTTGCCCTGTAAATCACATCACCTGTTTCAATTTTTCCTTCTGTATATTGCTTTAATGTAAAATCAGCAAGCTTTGAAATGGTTGGAATGGTATCTGAACATGATGATAAAAAAATCAGAGTTGTCAATATTAATGCAATTTTGCGAAAATGACAAAATTTACTTTTAACCCTCATAATACTATCCTTTCATAGTTTTATTGCCTGTATTTATTATAGCAAATCAGATGTTTCAAGTCAAATCATAAGCGGGCTGAGTATCTGTGAAATAAAAGCAGGTAATGACATAAATTTATATTTACTGCTTTATTTTGGTTGCTTAACTTTTCTTGCTTGTACAAGAAAAGTTACAAAAGAATACCCA
>JAZQZW010000005.1:0-12383 GCA_045634285.1 Oscillospiraceae bacterium | reverse complement strand
GGGACACAGAACAAGAGTTCGTGACAAATGTCTGAAATCGGGATTTGCAAGCCTCAATGAACGTGACAAGCTTGAACTGCTGCTATTTTATGCAATTCCAAGAATAGATACAAAAAAGCTTGCGCATGAACTGCTGGATATATTCGGAAATCTTGCAGGTGTTCTTGATGCCTCAATGGAAAGACTGACACAAGTCAGAGGAATAGGCGAAAATTCCGCACTTTTAATAAAGCTTATACCTGAGATAATAAAGGAATACACAGAGCAGAGTAATATAAGCAAACCGCTTGATAAATCAGATGCTATGTGCAATTTTTTCAAGACAAGCTTTGCAGGAAAGACAAATGAAGAAATTCAGGTTGCCTGTCTTGATGATAAGCTTTGTCTTACTGAAGTTAAAACTATAGTGACAGGCACATCAAATGTTGTGTGTATGGATATCAGAGAGCTTGCCAAGTTTACATATGCATGTGATTCGGAAAATGTTGCGATTGCCCATAATCATCCGAACGGTGATACTACACCCTCAGATGATGATATCAAAATGACGGTTGACTTGTACAAAAAGCTTAAAATAGTCGGAATAAATCTGCTTGACCATATAATTGTTGCAGGTGGTCAGGCTGTTTCACTCAGAGAACTGGGTGTGTTTGGTATGCTTAAATAAGGAGAATAAATGGAAAATAAGAAATTTGAACTTGTAACCAATTACAAGCCGTCAGGTGACCAGCCGCAGGCTATTGAAAAACTGACTGAGGGTATAAAAAAGGGACTTCGTGAACAGACACTTCTTGGTGTAACGGGGTCGGGTAAAACCTTTACTATGGCAAATTTAATTGCAAATGTAAACAAGCCTACTCTTGTACTTGCTCACAATAAAATCCTTGCGGCACAGTTATGCTCTGAATTCAAGGAGTTTTTCCCTAACAATGCTGTTGAATATTTCGTATCCTACTACGACTACTATCAGCCGGAGGCATATATTCCGGGAACAGATACATTTATCGAAAAGGATTCATCGGTAAATGATGAGATAGACAAAATGCGTCACTCAGCCACAACAGCCCTTTCTGAACGTAATGACGTAATTATAGTTTCAAGTGTATCCTGTATTTACTCACTTGGTAGTCCTGATGATTACCGTTCTATGGTAGTTTCCATAAGACAGGGCATGGAAAAGTCAAGAGATGATCTGCTTAATGAACTTGTGGCAATACAATATGAACGAAATGACGTTAACTTTGTCCGTAATAAATTCAGAGTACGTGGAGATGTTGTTGAAATTTTCCCTGCATCATCAAACGAAAATGCCATAAGAGTTGAATTTTTCGGAGATGAAATAGACCGTATCTGCGAAATCAATGTGCTTACAGGCGAGGTACTTGCTACTCTTAAACATGCTGCTGTATTTCCTGCAAGTCATTATATCGTAAGTGGTGACAAAATGCAGGACGCCATAAAGGAAATAGACAGGGAACTTGCTGAAAGAATAGAATATTTTCAGTCGGGAAACAAACTTATCGAAGCACAGCGTATTGCACAGCGTACCCATCATGACATGGAAATGCTCCAGGAAATAGGATTCTGCAGTGGTATCGAAAACTACTCAAGAGTGCTTTCGGGACGTCCGCCGGGAAGTACGCCTATGACGCTTCTTGACCATTTTCCTAAGGACTTTCTGCTTATCATAGACGAAAGTCATGTTACAGTACCACAGGTAGGGGCTATGTACGCAGGTGACAGGGCAAGAAAAACAACTCTTGTTGATTACGGTTTCAGACTTCCCAGTGCTTATGACAACAGACCACTCAATTTTGATGAGTTTTATGACCATGTAAATCAGGTTGTGTTTGTAAGTGCCACACCGGGAAAATTTGAAAAGGAAAAGTCACAGCAGACAGCAGAGCAGGTTATCCGACCGACAGGACTTGTCGACCCTGAAATTATAGTAAAGCCTGTTGAGGGGCAGATTGAAGACCTTATTTCTGAAATAAACAAGCGTATTGAAAAGAATGAACGTGTTCTTGTAACAACCCTTACAAAGAAAATGGCTGAGGATCTGACCGACTTCCTTGACAATGCGGGAATTAAAGTAAGATATCTTCACCATGATGTTGATACAATCGAACGTATGGAAATCATAAAGGATCTGCGTGAGGGTGAGTTTGATGTACTTGTGGGAATTAACCTTCTTCGTGAGGGACTTGATATTCCTGAGGTGTCACTTGTTGCAATTCTTGACGCAGACAAAGAGGGATTTTTAAGAAGTGAAACCTCCCTTGTACAGACCATAGGCAGAGCCGCAAGAAATGCAGGTGGACAGGTTATCATGTATGCTGACAGTGTTACAAATTCCATGGAAAAAGCTATTGTAGAAACGGAAAGAAGACGTTCCATTCAGATTGCCTACAATAAGGAACATGGAATTGTACCTAAAACAATCAAGAAGGATATACGAAAGGTTCTTGAAATTTCCTCAAAGGAAACTGTTGAAAAGAAAACAGTCAAAAAACTTACAAAGGCACAGAAGGCAGAGCTTATCGCAAAGCTGACTGCAGAAATGAAAGAGGCTGCAAAAATGCTTGAATTTGAACATGCAGCATATTTAAGGGATAAAATAAAGGAATTAGAGGGTAAAACCAGATGACAGATAAAATTATAATCAAGGGTGCAAGAGAGCATAACTTAAAAAATATTGACCTTGAGCTTCCGAGAAACAAGCTCATTGTTATGACGGGGCTTTCGGGCTCGGGTAAGTCTTCTCTTGCATTTGATACCATATATGCAGACGGACAGAGAAGATATATGGAAAGTCTTTCATCCTACGCAAGAATGTTTCTCGGACAGATGGAAAAGCCTGATGTGGACAGCATTGAGGGACTTTCCCCTGCTATCTCAATCGACCAGAAAACCACTTCAAAAAATCCACGTTCCACAGTTGGAACAGTAACGGAAATATATGACTATCTTCGTCTGCTCTATGCAAGAATAGGCATTCCGCATTGTCCTGTATGTGGCAGAGAAATCAAACAGCAGACAATCGACCAGATTGTAGACAAGCTGTCTGGACTTGAGGAAGGTACAAAAATCCAGCTCCTTGCACCTATTGTAAGAGGCAGAAAAGGAACTTATGCAAAAGAGCTTGACCATGCAAGACGTTCTGGATACGTAAGAGTCAGAATTGACGGAAGTATCTACGAGCTTTCTGAGGAAATAAAGCTTGACAAGAACAAAAAGCACAATATTGAAATTATCGTTGACCGACTTGTTATCAAGGAGGGCATAAAGTCACGTATGACCGACAGTATCGAAACTGTAACATCACTTTCGGGTGGACTTGTAATGGTTGATGTTATCGGTGGCGAAGAAATGCTTTTCTCCCAGAGCTATGCATGTCCTGAGCATAACATAAGCATTGAAGAACTCAATCCACGTATGTTTTCATTTAACAATCCATTTGGTGCGTGTCCGAAATGTACAGGACTTGGAAGCTTTTCTTCAATCGATCCTGACCTTGTTGTACCTAACAAGGATTTAAGTATCAGACAGGGGGCAATCAAGGCAAGTGGCTGGAATACTCTCACAGAAGGCTCAATTGCCATGATGTACTATAACGGTCTGGCGAAAAAATTCAACATAAGCCTTGATACACCATACAAGGATTTACCGAAGGAAGTAACCGACGCTTTCCTTTACGGCACAGATGACAGACTTGAACTTGAAATTATCGAATCCTTTGGTGGTGGAGTAAGATACAGCAAGTTTGAGGGTATTATAAACAACCTCAAAAGACGTTACAGCGAGTCAAAAAGCGAATACTCAAAAAATGACATAGCCGAAGTTATGAACGAAATCGAATGTCCCGAATGTAAGGGAATGAGGCTGAAGAAAGAAAGTCTTTCAGTTACAGTCGGTGGAATAAATATTATCGAGTTTACAAAAATGTCAGTTGGAGAAGCCCTTGAATTTATAAACAGACTTGAACTGACAGAACGTGAACAGATGATAGCCGGACGAATTTTAAAGGAAATCAGAGAAAGACTTGGTTTTTTAATGAGTGTGGGACTTGACTACCTGACACTTGCACGTTCTTCGGGAACACTTTCAGGTGGTGAAAGTCAGCGTATCAGACTTGCCACACAGATTGGTTCATCTCTTATGGGTGTGCTTTACATTCTTGACGAGCCGAGTATCGGACTTCACCAGAGAGATAACGACAAGCTTATTGCCACACTTAAAAGACTTCGTGACATAGGAAATACCCTTATTGTAGTCGAGCATGATGATGACACAATGTTTGCGGCAGACCATATTGTTGATATCGGCCCTGGAGCAGGAATAAACGGTGGTGAAATTGTATTTTCGGGTACTGTAAAGGATATTTTAAAATGCAAAGGCTCAGTTACGGGACAGTATCTCAGTGGTAATAAAAAGATTGAACTTCCCGAAAAAAGACGTGAGGGCAACGGCAATTTCCTTACAATCAAAGGTGCAAAGAAAAACAATCTTAAAAATATAAATGTAAAAATCCCACTTGGAAAATTTGTCTGTGTGACAGGTGTTTCTGGTTCGGGAAAATCTTCACTTATAAATGAAATTCTCTACAAATATTTAGCTGCCAAACTTAATCGTGCAAAAATCAAGTCGGATGGCTTTAAGTCTATTGAGGGACTTGAAAACCTTGACAAGGTAATCGACATTGACCAGTCACCAATCGGCAGAACCCCACGTTCAAATCCTGCCACATATACGGGAGTATTTACGGACATACGTGAGTTGTTTGCCCAGACAAGTGATGCCAAAACAAAGGGCTACGGAGCAGGAAGATTTTCATTCAATATAAAGGGCGGACGCTGTGAAGCCTGTGAGGGTGACGGTATAAAGAAAATCGAAATGCACTTTTTACCTGATATCTACGTACCATGTGAGGTATGCAAGGGCAGAAGATACAACAGAGAAACCCTTGAGGTACTTTATAAGGGCAAGTCAATCCATGATGTTCTTGAAATGACGGTTGATGAGGGACTCAAATTCTTTGAAAATCACCCGAAGATTGCAAGAAAGCTTCAGACTTTACAGGACGTTGGACTGGGATATATCAAAATCGGACAGCCTGCAACAACCCTTTCGGGCGGTGAGGCACAGAGAGTGAAGCTGTCAACCGAGCTTTCAAAGAGAGCAACAGGAAAGACCATTTACATTCTTGATGAGCCTACAACAGGACTTCACACAGCTGATGTTCACAAGCTTATTGAGGTACTTCAGAAGCTTGCAGATACAGGCAATACGGTACTTGTTATCGAACATAATCTTAATGTTATAAAGGTAGCCGACCACATTATTGACTTGGGTCCTGAGGGTGGTACAGGCGGTGGCACTGTCGTGGTATCGGGTACGCCGGAAGAAGTTGCTGCATGTCCGCAGTCTTATACAGGGCATTATCTTAAAGAATATCTGAAATAAAAAATGAGGCTTTATGCCTCATTTCAGTTTGTAGAAGAAGTTATTTTACAATATGAAAGGAGCTGTTTTTACAGCTCCTTTGGTATTTATATTACATTCTGAGTTCAGCACCGATTTCCTTGAGCGCCTTGAGAACCTTTTTCATAACTGAGTCAGCCTGGTCATCTGTGAGAGTACCCTCATGTGAACGCATGCTGAGTGAGTATGAGATACTCTTTTTGCCTTCTTCAATCTGCTTGCCCTTGTAAACGTCAAACAGTGTAACCTTTTCAAGAAGCTTGCCTGCGGCATTCTTGATAGTCTTTTCGATAGTTCCTGCCGGAAGTTCATCGTCACAGATAAGACTTAAATCTCTTGTTGAAGCAGGGAACTTAGGAAGCGGCTTGTAGTTTACTTCTGATTCAGCAAGTTCAAGCATTTCAGGAACGTTGAACTTAGCGGCATAGATTTTCACGTCAATACCGTAGTTTTCTGCTACGTCAGGATGAATTTCACCTAAAATACCGATAGCCTTGCCGTCCTTTGTGATAACAGCACTTCTGCCTGGGTGGAATGCACACTTTTCATCAAAAGCGTCGCTGTCATTTGCTCTTACATAGTCACAATCAAAAATTCTTACAGTTTCAAGAAGCTTTTCAGCAACCCCCTTGATATCGTAGAAGTCAACATCATCACCATACATACCAACTGCTACTCTAAGTGGTTCAAGAGGAAGCTTGTCAGGTTCAGTAGGGAGATATTCCTTGCCGATTTCAAAGAACTTTACAGCAGAATTTCTGTTGTTGAAGTTTGTTGCAAGTACTTCAAGCATTGATGGGAGAATTGTTGTTCTCATAATGCTTGTGTCCTCACCGAGAGGATTTGTGATAGTTTCTGTGTTTCTGAGCTTACTGTCGGCAGGAAGTGAAATCTTGTCAAAGTACTTAGGTGAGATGAATGAGAATGTTGAAATTTCATAACAGCCAAGTGCAGTCATTGTGTTTTCAATAACTCTTTCAAACTTCTGCTCAGGAGTATATTCAGCTTCAGCAACACCCTTGAACTGTGTTGACGGAATATTGTTATAGCCATAAATTCTTGCGATTTCTTCTGCAACGTCAGCCTTGTATTCGATATCAATTCTGAATGACGGTGAAATAACCTTGCCGTTTTCAACACTGAAATCAAGAGCGTTTAAGTACTTAACCATGTCAGATTCAGAAATATCTGTACCGAGGAAGTTGTTTATCCATTCAGCTGAGAAGTCAACTGTCTTTAAGTCCTTGTTTTCAAAGCAATCCCTGTCGATAGTTGTCTTTACAACTTCACCTGCTCCAAGCATTTCAACAAGCTCAAAAGCTCTCATAAGGCATGTCATGCTGCCGTATGGATCAACACCCTTTTCGTATCTTGCAGAAGCGTCTGAACGAAGACCAAGCTTCTTTGCTGTTCTTCTTACCTGTACAGGTTCAAAGTAAGCCGATTCAAATACAACAGTATTTGTGTCTTCCATGATACCACTGTATTCGCCACCCATAACACCTGCAACTGCAACAGGCTTTTCGCTGTCTGCAATAACAAGCATTTCAGATGAAAGTTCTCTTTCAACGCCGTCAAGTGTAGTAATCTTTTCGCCATTCTGAGCGTTTCTTACAATAATATGTGAATCCTTAACGTATCTCAGGTCAAAAGCGTGCATTGGCTGACCATATTCAAGCATTACGTAGTTTGTAATATCAACAAAGTTGTTGATAGGTCTGATGCCGCTTGCTCTGAGTCTTTCTCTGAGCCATCTTGGTGAAGGCTGAATCTTTACGTTCTTTACTATACCTGCACAGTATCTCTTGCAGCTTTCAGAATTGTTTATATCAACCTTGAGTATTTCGTTGATATCACCGTCAATACCGTTGAAGGAAGGTGTCTTGATGTTGAGTTCCTTGCCGAATGTAGCAGCAGCTTCTCTTGCAAGGCCTGTAACAGAAAGACAGTCAGGACGGTTTGAAGTAATTTCAAATTCAACAGAAGTATCGTTAAGACCAAGTGCGTCATGAATATCCTGTCCGATTTCACATTCTTCCTCAATTACGAAAACGCCCTCTGGGTCAGCGTAAGGGAAGTCGTTTGGTGTAAGGCTAAGTGTTTCAAGACCACAGAACATACCGAAGCTTTCAACACCTCTGAGCTTACCCTTCTTGATTTTACCTTCAGGAAGTACAGCACCGTCAAGAGCAACAGGAACGATATCGCCTTCTTTTACATTTTTTGCGTTTGTAACAATCTGAACAGGAGAGTCCTTGCCAACTTCTACCTGGCATACAAAAAGTGCGTCAGCATTTTCGTGTGGACCTTTTGAGAGAATTTTACCTACAACAACATTTGAAATGTTTTCGCCTTCAGGTGTAAAGCCCTCAACCTTTGAGCCGCTCATAGTCATGCCGTGACAGAACTGCTTTATATCTATATCGCTAAGATCAACGTATTCGTTAATCCATTTCATTGATAAATCCATTTTTCTACCTCCTTAAAATTATCAGAACTGTTCAAGGAATCTTAAATCGTTCTCAAACAGCAGACGCATATCGCTGATATTGAATCTTCTCATAACAACTCTTTCAAGACCAAGTCCGAAAGCAAAGCCTGAGTAAACGCTGCTGTCAATGCCACAGCCCTCAAGTACCTTAGGGTGTACCATACCTGCACCGAGAAGTTCAATATAACCTTCACCCTTACATACACGACAGCCTTCACCATGACAGTTAAAGCACATAACGTCAACTTCGGCACTTGGCTCTGTAAACGGGAAGTGGTGAGGGCGGAGTCTGATTTTACATTCAGGGCCGTAAAGCTTTTTCATAAGGGTTTCAAGAGTACCCTTGAGGTCAGCCATTGTGATGCCCTTGTCCACAACAAGTCCTTCAATCTGATGGAAAAGAGGAGAGTGTGTAGCGTCAACAGCGTCTGAACGGTAAACGCAGCCAGGAGAAATAATTCTGATAGGTGGCTTCTGATTTTCCATTACGTGTACCTGTACAGAAGAAGTCTGGGTTCTGAGCAGGATATTGTCTGTGATGTAGAATGTGTCCTGGGTATCTCTTGCAGGGTGGTCAGGAGGGAGGTTTAAAGCCTCAAAGTTGTAGTAGTCATATTCTACTTCAGGACCGTCTGCCACAGAAAATCCCATGCCGAGGAAGATTTCCTTGATTTCGTTTTCAACAATTTTAAGTGGATGAAGCTTGCCCACAGCCGGTTTTTTACCAGGAAGAGTAATATCGATTGACTCAGCAGCCATACGAAGTTCCTTTTCCTTGTTTTTAAGAGCTGTCATGTTTTCTGTAATTGCATTTTCGATTGCTTCTCTTACAGTGTTTGCAAGCTGACCGATTACAGGTCTTTCTTCGGCTGAAAGCTTACCCATCTGCTTTAAAATTGCAGTAAGTTCACCTTTCTTACCGAGATACTTGATTCTGAGTTCGTCAAGTGCCTTGATTGAGTCGGCAGCAGCCACATCATTTAAGGCAACACTCTGAATGTTTTCGAGTTGCTGTTTCATTAAATCACCTCATAATTATAATATACATAAAAAAAGCCCTGCCCATAACAGGACAAGACATAACTTGCTTATAAACCACCTATTACGTTAAGAGCAGACACTCCCTTATCTTTAACGCAGATATTACGTCAGAGCTTACAATAAAAGAAAAAGTTCCTGAACTTCGGCACTGCCACTCGTGAGTGAACTTCGGAAAATCACCTGCATACAAAACAACTTTCAGCCTCCGGTTGTTTCTCTCTGAGCATGCATTTTCGGACTTCCTACTCTCTCAGTCAACATGTTATAATCCTATTATATACAAAATTTGAAAAAAAAGCAAGAGTTTTATTGAAAGTTTTTTTATTTTGTGTTATAATTGTAATAATGTAACTTTACAAAAGGAGATTTTAAATGGATACTTATTCAGAACAGCTTGTAAAAAAGACGGCTACTTCTTCAGACAGCATGAAAAAAATGCTGATAATCGCAGGCGGAGTAATTTTAACGCTTGTGCTTATCTATCTTACATTTACGGTTTCAGCATTCATACTTCTGGCAGTTGCCCTTGTGATTTACGGTATATACTGGTTTATGACAGGTACAAATGTTGAATATGAGTATATTGTCACAAACGGCTCAATTGATATTGACAAGATTATTTCACAGCGTAAGCGTGTGACTCTTTTATCAATTGAGGCAAGGGAAATTACCCAATTCGGAGAGTATGAAGATCAGCCATGTGATACAACTGTTTATTCAGCTGTAGGCGGCGACTGCAAGGTTATGTATGCAGACTTCAAAAACAGTCAGTACGGTGAAGGAAGACTGATTTTTGCACCTGATGACAAAACTCTTGAAACTATAAAGCCATTTTTAAGAATAAGAAAATAAAAGGAGAATTATTATGACAGTTTTACAGAAATTAATTTCAAAGTATGTTAATAAGCCAAATCAGGAGCTTTATATCAGAATTATAAAGGAAATCCAGCAGGCTGAAACCTTATGGGTTGCATTTTCAGAAGGTTCAAACAACTACTTCCTGGGCAACGAAAAGGGCAGAGCTTCAGCTTATATCTTCAGCGACAGAGAATACTATCAGAAGTATTATGTCCACATTTCACAGAAGGGGTTGAAAATTGACGTTGCAGAAAACCCTGTACAGTACAGAATGGCACTTTTCGGTGACCTTTACAGAAGTGGTTTTGACAGCGTTGTCATTGATAACGGACAGGCAAACATCAATATCAGCCTTTTTGACATTATTAAAAAGCCTGTAATCAAGGATAAAAACAAGGAAGCAAGAAATATAGTAAACCCTGACCTTGTAAGAGCAGCAAACTTTATCTTCCAGGAAACTGAAAGAGATAAAATCGACCCAAGACTCTGGCAGCTCCTTTTCGGAGAAATTTTCAGAGGAGAGTATATTATCCCTGTTGATAGTTCAAAGCTTATGGTTGACAATAAATCCGGCAACCAGATAAATATCGGGAAAGACAGTAAAATCAGTTTCCCTGTACTTGAAAATAAGGACGGTAAGAAGTATTATCCTTTCTTTACTGACTGGAACGAATACAGAAAGTTTGACAGAGAAACACAGTATACAATTATGGCGGCAGGCTTTAAGGATATGGAACGTTTTGTTGACAAGGCAGACGGCATTGTCATAAATCCTTTCGGTTCAAATATCATCATTAACTATGATATGCTTTCAACCATTACAGAAGCTTCAAAGGAACTCAGCAAGGAACTTTCAAAAATTTCTGTAGGCGACCCTAAGGAATATCCTCTCCAGATGGTGAGAAAGATTTCTGAAAGTCTTTGGGATAAGGAATATATAAAGGCGGCATATTTAAAGCTTATGCTTAAAAACAGGGAAGAAAGCTACCTTGTTGCACTTGAGGGTAAACTTCCTGAAAAGCCACAGGAACTTTACAACGAAATTGCAGAAAACGCTCTTTCTGACGCAAACAATAAGCCTATCGACTTTATAGATTACAATTCGGATTTTGCAAAGAAGGTATTTAAGGATTCAGAGCCTTTCTATACAGCAAAGTAAGGAGTTATTATGATAGTTGTTACTCCTGAGCAGATGAAGTTTCTTGAAGCAGAAGCTGACAGAAACGGTAATTCATATGAAGATTTGATGGAGAAGGCAGGAACCGGACTTTCAGAACAAATCATTGATATGCTGAGTTATCCGCAAAAAAATATACTTTTTCTATGTGGTAACGGAAATAATGCAGGTGATTGTTTTGTTGCGGCAAGAATGCTTGAAGATAAAGCAGTAACATGCAAAATAGCTCTCCTTTGCGGTGAGCCTAAAACAGAAATTTCACTGTTAAATTTCAATCGTTTGAATAAAGCAGAGGTTATAACCAAACATGCGGAAGTGATAAGTCTTTTGCAGTCGGATGAAATTGACCTTGTTGTTGATGGTGTCTTCGGAACAGGCTTTCATGGTGAGCTTCCTGAAAATGTACGTGAAATTTTTTCAATGTGCGAAGGTAAAAAAATTCTTGCAGTAGATGTTCCAAGTGGTGGCAACTGCAAAACAGGTGCTGTTGCAGAGGGTACTTTAAAGGCTGACAGAACCGTTAGTTTTGCATACATAAAATTCGGAATGATGCAATATCCTCTGAAGTCATATAGTGGTGATTTTTATCATTATATAGTTGATATAGGAATACCTGAAGAATATACAAAAAGCCTTGATTACACTATAAAAATAACAGATTTCGTACATATGGCTGGTGTAATACCTGAAAGAAAACCCGATTCCCATAAGGGTGACTACGGCAGACTTCTTACAGTATGCGGAAGTGAAACTATGCCCGGAGCGTGTATTATGGCACTTGAAGCTGCAATAAGATGCGGTGTGGGACTTGTACAGGCGGCTGTCCCAAGATCGCTTATGCCTGTTATTGCCGCAAGAATTCCTGAAGTTA
Source organism: Oscillospiraceae bacterium (assembly GCA_045634285.1). Taxonomy (GTDB): domain Bacteria; phylum Bacillota; class Clostridia; order Oscillospirales; family Ruminococcaceae; genus Porcipelethomonas. The sequence goes on along the minus strand of JAZQZW010000005.1, from coordinate 464 downwards.
TGCTTTTGCCGCTTGAAACTGATGATGACGGATTTATCACCTTTGCAAACTTTGAAAAAATTATGCAGGCATCAGAAAAGGCAACGGCTGTTTTAATCGGCTGTGGGCTTGGTGTAACTGAGCAGACAAAAAATCTTGTAAAAAACCTTATCACAAATATAAATTGTCCGATAATTCTGGATGCAGACGGAATAAATTGTATAGCAGGCTGCATAGATATTATTAAGCAAAGCAAATCGGACATCATTGTTACTCCGCATCCTGCCGAAATGGGCAGATTATGTGGTAAAACAACGGCAGAGATACAGTCTGACAGGCTTTCAGCAGCTCTTGAGCTTACAAAGGAATATGAAAATCTTACTGTAGTTTTAAAAGGAGCAGGAACACTGACTGCAAATAAAAAAAGAGTCAATGTGGAGATAACCGGCAGACCGGGACTGGCAAAGGGTGGAAGCGGAGATGTA
>JAZQZW010000004.1:0-2856 GCA_045634285.1 Oscillospiraceae bacterium | reverse complement strand
AAAGCTGCCTACTTTAGTATGTGGAGGCTAATGTGTACGCAGTATACCGGAAATTATGATTTTACTGTTGTTGCAGTAAGAGTTATACATTTTGGGAAGACAGTATGAGTTCTTGTAACAGTACGCAGTGACTTTTCTTTGCTCAAACTTTCTTTACAAAGAAAGTTTGGGTATTCTTTTGTAACTTTTCTTGTACAAGCAAGAAAAGTTAAGCAACCAAAATAAAGCGATAAATTAAAATTTACTATCACTTTTTGCTTATAGTAACAAATTCAGTAAAAGTAAAAGCGAAATAAAAAGTCTTTGCTTAGTTTTCTTAAGAAAGTGGAAAAGGTGGTGGAATTATGGAAGGTTTGTTTAAGGATATACGCTATTTAAAGGGAGTTGGGGAGAAAAAGGCTCAGTATTATGAAAAGCTGGGGGTTAAGACGGTTTATGATTTGTTGTATCATCTTCCGAGAAACTATATTGACTATTCCTGTCCTGTTTCACCTCCTGAGGCACAGAATGATACAAATGCCGTACTTCGTGGTACGATAGTAAAGAAAATGTCTGAGCAGAGAATTCGTAAGGGACTTAGCATTTTCAAAGCTGTTGCTACTGACGGGACTTATGATTTTATTGTTGTAATCTACAATAATGTGTATGGCTTTCGTGCTCTTAAAGAGGGTGAGGAATACTGCTTTTACGGAAAAATTTCGGGTACTCCTTTAAGACGTGAGATAAATTCACCACGTATAATCAAGGCAAATTCCGAACCTTTACAGCCTGTTTATCCACTTACAACAGGGCTGACTTCGGGAGCTGTTCTTACAAATATGCGTGAGGCTGTGTTTACTCTTGAAAACAATCCCTTTGACAGTATGCCTACAAATATTTTAATGGAAAATAATCTTATGTCACTTCCTCATGCTCTTACAAGTATTCATTTTCCGAAAAATCTTGATGAAGCGGAAGAGGCAAGAAAGCGACTTGCTTTTGATGAACTTCTTATTTTACAGCTGGGACTTCTGACACTTAAAAAGCGTACACGTGAAAAAACTTCACTTGTAATGGAAAATACAGATATTTCCGGCTTTTTTGACGCTATGCCGTTTGAAATGACAAATGCACAGAAACGTTGTGTATCCGAAATAACAGGGGATTTGCAGAAACCTTTCCCTATGAACAGACTTTTACAGGGTGACGTCGGAAGCGGTAAAACTGCTGTTGCTGCTGCTGCGTGTTATTTTGCTTATAAAAACGGCTGTCAGTCGGCTGTGATGGCACCTACGGAAATTCTTGCAACTCAGCATTACCATACATTGAAAGGCTTTTTGGAACCATTGGGAGTGAATGTGGTGCTCCTTACAGGCTCAATGACGGCAAAGCAGAAGCGTGAAGTAAAGGATATGCTCAGAAGCGGAGAAGCAACAGTTGTTGCAGGTACTCATGCCATAATACAAAAGGACGTTGAGTTTTTGAAGCTTGGGCTTGTTATAACAGATGAACAGCATCGTTTTGGTGTGGCACAGAGAGCTGCCCTTGCTGACAAGGGTGATAGTCCACACAGACTTGTAATGTCGGCTACTCCTATTCCGAGGACGCTGGCACTTATTATTTACGGCGACCTTGATATTTCAATAATTGATGAAATGCCTAAGGGCAGACAGCCTGTCAAAACCTATGCAGTTACGGAAAAAATGCGTGAAAGGGTATATAATTTTGTGAAAAGTCAGATTGATGAGGGCAGTCAGGCTTATATCGTATGCCCGATGATTGAGGACAGTGAGGTGGATTTACAGGCTGTAAAATCCTACGCAGACAATATAAGTAAAAATCAGTTTGCTGATTATGAAGTAGGACTTCTTCATGGTAAAATGAGAGCCAATGAAAAAAATGAAGTGATGCAAAAATTCAAAAACAAAGAAATTGAACTTCTTGTATGTACAACAGTAGTGGAAGTCGGAGTTGACGTTCCAAATGCGTCTGTTATGGTGATTGAAAACGCAGAGAGATTCGGTCTTTCTCAGCTTCATCAGCTGAGGGGACGTGTGGGACGTGGCAGTAAACAGAGCCATTGTACACTCATTACAAGCAATACTGGGGAAGACTGCGTTAAACGTATGAAAATTATGAGCAGTACTTCTGACGGTTTTAAAATTTCCGAAGAGGATTTAAAGCTTCGTGGACCGGGTGACTTTTTCGGTAATCGTCAGCATGGTCTTCCGCCTCTTAAAATTGCCGATATTGCCGCTGATATGGAAATGATGAATCTTACAAAGCAGATTGCTCAGGAAATAGTTGCAAAGGATTCTGAACTGAAATCAAAAGAGTACAGTGGACTGAAAATAGAAATAATGAGACTTTTTGGAAGAAATGGTGAAAATTCATTCAATTAATCACAAAAACAGTGTCGTGATACAACAAGTTGTTTGTGCATATTGCATAAACTTGAATTTTTTTCAAAAAAGCTATTGACTTTTATCGGAATATGGTGTAAAATGTAATAGTCGCCTGAGGGAAACGAAAAAACTTCAGGACCGGCTAAAGTGGGAGCATAGCTCAGCTGGGAGAGCATCTGCCTTACAAGCAGAGGGTCATAGGTTCGAGCCCTATTGTTCCCACCACAATTGGCCTGGTAGTTCAGTTGGTTAGAACGCCGCCCTGTCACGGCGGAGGTCGTGGGTTCGAGTCCCATTCAGGTCGCCAGGTTTATGCCTCTGTAGCTCAGTCGGTAGAGCAGGGGACTGAAAATCCCCGTGTCGTTGGTTCGATTCCGACCGGAGGCACCACAGAGAATCTTTACATTCTCTGTAAAATGCGGAATTAGCTCATCTGGTAGAGCGCCACCTTGCCAAGGTGGAGGTAGCGAGT
>JAZQZW010000003.1:0-2283 GCA_045634285.1 Oscillospiraceae bacterium | reverse complement strand
TACGCTCAGCTTTTCCAGACTGTGTGCCGGAAGAGCTACAACGTAACGATAGCCACTGATTTTATGTGTCTTTGCGCCGTTTGCATACTCATAAGCAGGGATTACATCCACGAGAAGTTTCTGTTCACCGAGGGAAGCGTTGTCGATTTTAAGATTTCTGATATTTAACATAATAGTTTCTCCTTTTCAGATTGAATAAAATTGTTGAATTGCTTTCAGATTGGTCTGTGTATAACTAAACTGCAGAAACCATATCCACGAATAATGGGACTATATCGCTGGCCAGAATCATAATGACAAGCCCTGCCAGGATTCTCATAGCCCAGTCTTTTGCATTTTTCGCACTCTGCACATCGGTTGCAAATGCATATTTGATACCGCAGAACATCAGTGCAACAACACAGAGTTTTTTGCCGAGCATAATCAGTTCAACTTCGGCCTGATGGAAAAGAGGGTCCAGTACAGATGTAAAGGATGATGCAGCTGTACTCAGAAATGTGCCTGTCATCATTGAACTCATAAAGTTAGCATCCATATTAAAGTCCTTTCTGTGATTGAATTTGTTTTTGCTTTCAGGTTCCGTTGCAACTTTAACCTTGGTTTTATTGTAGCGCATGAAAAGGGGCAAATGGTTTCTCCGGAGAAACCATATCAATTTATTTTGTGGTATAATATATTATTTAAAAAGTTTATGACAAAAAGAAACCACCGGACTACTGCGAACAGTATCCGGTGGTGTTTCTTGTAAAAGCAAATAACAGGTTAACAGTTATTATGCATCCTATAGTATTCCTCTCTTCTGCGCAAACAAGCCAGCTGGTGTTTTTTCAATAAATCTGACTTGAATTCCAACTTTCCATCCAAATCTTTCAGTCTGTATAAATCTGGAAGACCGCTATAGCTGTAGAAAAGCAATAAGTAATGGAGTTCCTCTTTGGTGATTTCTCTACGCAGATGCATATTGTACAGCTCGTCAGAATAATCACAGAATAAAAACTTGAGTTCTTCTTTTTGAGCTGCAGATAAATCCAATGCCAGAGCAAAGCGTGAAATTATGTCTGGAGTAGGTGTATAAGGACCGCCTTTTCCATTGGTGTTCTTTATAACTTTTGTATAGGTGCTTTTGTTAATATATTCAGTTTTCAGTATATCTGCTCGTTCCATACCTTTGGACTTCATATACCATTTGACCGCTTCAGAGAAACTGTCAATATCAGGTGGGAAGTTATATCCCAAGCTATGGCCTCACAGGTGAATATTTACCTGTAAAGAAAACGGGAGCGTGTGCTGAACAGCTGTCGTTTCAGATTGCAGAAATAAAATTTAAAGTTAATTTTCATACAACGCATCCCCCTTTCATTTACAGACAGTATATAAGTTTACCGATAATGTAGTCCGCACCCGTATGAACGAGCAGGTCATTACCTGTTTTTGTTGTGTTTTCCGACTATTCACACACACAAGACACCAAACTTTGATGTCCTCTGTGTGTGAATAGTGGCTCACGTTTGAGATCAGGGGGATGCCTGAATATCTCTCTAGTAGGTATTTCAACCAACGGGTGTATTAGTTACCCTCGATTACTCTGCTGCACTTGTTTCCGCATACAGAGAGACTGTATTTAACAGAAAATCAGCATATCCTGTTAAACCGGATTCCGCGTAAATTCTGTCGTTCACGCACGACTAAAATTGAATGGTATATTGTTTGCAACGATATGACCACTGCGCTCTGACACATTAATTGCTTCTCCTGCAATTATCACAGCTGATGGGTATTGTTAAAATGTTGAATCAAATAATATAACATAAAGGAATGTTAATCAAATGTTCAATATTTATAAGATATGCTTGTACTTAATTCATCAGATGAATTGTTTATCCGAACATCAATACAAACGGTGGTGAATGTACCAGCGTTAAATAGTGTCCTATACAGAGGATAAATATCATCTCAAAATGATGAATTGCATATCCAATACTTCAGCCGTAGGAAGATGCAAGTATTCCTTTTTGCAACTTCCAAATGCTTTTTTCAATTAGACAATTGTACTGTTAAGCATTTGTACTTACCTCTTGGTAACATTGAAATCTTAAGGTGGTACAACTGTGGCTGATATGATGTGTCAGAGAATTTCAAAAAACTCTCCCGTTGAGCAGCTTTTTCCTTCAGTTGAGGAAACTGAAGATAGTATAGCCGGTGCTCTTCTTAAATGAACGCATAAAAACACGTATGCAGTCCATCGGAGAGTTTTATTGGCCCTAAGTCCAACATCCCATCAGC
>JAZQZW010000002.1:0-10233 GCA_045634285.1 Oscillospiraceae bacterium | reverse complement strand
TCATGAAAACATGGGTAAAAAGAGCGTTGAGAACATTTGTTCAGACAGCGTTAGGCTACATAGCCGTTAATATTGCGGCTGTTGATTTTTCCGAAACAAGCGTTACAAAAACGGCTGTTATCGGGTTACTGGTTTCAGCTGTGGCTTCAGGATTGGCGGCTGTGATGAATGTGCGTGAAGAATAAGAAAGTGAGGTTATATTATGGCTATTTTAAAACCGGACAAAACAACAAATCTTGGAGGAGTTACAGTAAACGAGTATCTTCTCACAAAACACAATCCAAATAATATTGACATGCCTTCCTTATCTATGGAAGGCAAAATCATGGGTGTAACGATTCATAACACCGACTGGATTACAACTGCAAGTGATACAACTCCTGCCGAACAGTACACAAGAGCAACAGTAAATGGTAATATGGGTGATGTAAGAGTTCATTATTACGTTGACAATACATGTGCTTGGCAGAATTTACCTCTGAAGCTGAGTGGTTGGCATGCTGCAGATGGTGACGGAAACGGAAATACACGCACTATTGCTATTGAGTGTATTATGAGTTCAGCCTATAATGACAGGGATAAGAAGTCTGAGGACAATGCTGCGAGAATTGCAGCAGAACTTCTGAAAAAGTATCAGCTTACAATTGATAATTTGTACACTCATAATCATTGGTATAGTGGAAAGTATTGCCCTGCCTATATTCTTCCACATTGGAATAGTTTTAAAGCAAAGGTACAGTCATACATGAAGGCTGAAAAGGTTCTTGACAAAAGCGGTTACAAGTACGGCGATAACACAATCGGTTCGTATGCGTTAAAGTTCCTTCTTCTGCTTGCAAAGGAAAAGGGCTTACAGCCGCATAACATGGACGATAAGTCATATTATTTCGGTGACGGCACAAAGAGAGCTGTAAATCACCTGCTGAAAAAGTGGGGATATGCTCAGAACGGTATCGCAGGTAAGAACTTTGAAAAGAAGCTTTATGAGGAATTGAGAAAGGCAGGATAGTATGAATACAGAAATTATTGTTGCTCTGATTGCCTTTGTGGGAACTCTTGTAGGCTCTCTGGGTGGCATTGTTGTATCGGCAAGGCTTACCAATTACCGCCTTGCACAGCTTGAACACAAGGTTGATAAGCACAACCATTTTGCAGAGCGTATTCCTGTTCTGGAGGAACAGATTAAGGTTGCAAATCATAGGATTGATGATTTGGAGAAGAAAAAATAAATCTGATTTTACAATACGAAACCACCCTTATGGGTGGTTTTGTTGTACTTATTTGTATGGCAGACCTTACTTTATTTTCCGCTAATTTACAATATAATTTCACAAAACTTTAACAATTACAGGGTATAATAAATCCGGATAGAAAAAGATATTTCATAGAGGAATCCATAAAAATATAAAGGAGCAATATCTATGAAAAAATTAAAAAGATTATTGGGTATACTTATTACAATTACAATGTCTGCAGCATTTATGACAGCATGTGAAAATAAGGAAAATTCATCATCTGAGCTGACTTCAGAAACATATGAACCCTCAGAAAATACGGAGAATACAAATCCGGATACAAAAGCTTCTTCAGAATATTTTTCCGATTTTGACCTTGATACAGATTTTTCAGACCCTGATGCTCAGATAACATTGAACGGCAGCAGTGCTGAAATCAGCGGAAATGGTGCTGTGTATGAAGACAATAAAATCACAATCACTTCAGAAGGTACATATGTTTTCAGCGGAACTCTTGATGACGGACAGATTTATGTAAACTCGGACGAAAATGTTCATCTCGTGTTTAACGGCGTGAATATTACGAATAAGTCTTCTTCTCCTGTTTTCGTGGAGAATGCAAAAAACGTTTCAATAACAGCTGCCGACAATACAGAAAATGTTCTTACAGACGGCACAGATTACCTTTTTGAATCTGCTGAAGAAAATGAGCCTGACGCTGTAATTTTCAGCAAGGACGACCTTTCTCTCAACGGAAACGGCACACTTACCATAAATGCAAATTACAATGAGGGTATTACCTGCAAAAACGATATAAGATTTGCAGGCGGAAATATTTCAATAACCTCTGTGGGAAATGCTGTAAAGGGTAAGGATTCGGTTGTTGTACATGATACTGTCATTAATATAAATTCAGGTGAAGACGGAATTAAAAGCTCGAATACCGAAGAAACAGACAAGGGCTACATTGTATTTGAAAGCGGTGAATTTAATATTACCGCTGAAAATGACGCTGTGCAGTCGGAAAATTTCCTTACTGTAAACGGCGGTACTTTTAATATTACCACAGGTGGCGGCTCTGAAACTGTGCCTGAGGCTATGCAGGAAATGTTTATGGGTGATAAGGGCAATTTTGCAAAACCAGACATGCAGATGCCAACCGATGAAAACGGAGAATTTGCCATGCCCGACAGACAGATGCCGACTGATGAAAACGGAAATTTTGTAAAACCCGACATGCAGATGCCGACCGATGAAAACGGAGAATTTGTAATGCCTGACAATGCAGGCGGTTTTGGATTCGGCGGTGGAAGAATGGACAGAGACAGCTTTGAAGCGGCACAAACCGAAACAGGTGCAGAAGATACGGTTGAAAGTCAGAAGGGTCTGAAATCCGCAAAAGGCATTACAATAAACGGCGGTTTTGTCAATGCCGATTGTTCTGACGACAGCATTCATGCAGCAGAGAACATTGAAATCAACGGCGGTGAGTTCGGGCTTAACTCAGGTGATGACGGAATTCACAGCGACACAAACATTAAAATTTCAAACGGCAGTATTACAATCCACAAATCTTATGAGGGTATTGAAGCCGCAGTCATAGATGTTGACGGCGGAACTGTTGACGTTACTGCAAGTGATGACGGCTTTAATGCAAGTGACGGAACAGGAAGCACCATGAACCCTATGGCTGTAAGCGAAAACTGTTCCCTTAACATAAATGACGGAGCAGTTTACGTAAATTCAGGCGGTGACGGTCTTGACAGCAACGGCTCTTTAAATGTAAACGGCGGCTGTGTCCTTGTTGACGGCCCTGAAAATGACGGAAACTGTGCCATAGACTCAGGCTCGATCAATCTTAACGGCGGTGTTCTTATTGCCGCAGGCAGTTCGGGAATGCTTGAAACTCCGTCGGCAGATTCAGAGCAGAACTCTGTTGTTGCTTCATTTGACACACAAAAAGAGGCTCTGACTCCTGTTTACATTACAGACGAAAAGGGAGAGATTTTGTTCTCATACACTCCGTCAAAAAGCTATTCTGCTGTAATTGTAAGCGCTCCTTCACTTGAAACAGGCAAGGAATACAGCCTGTACACAGGGGGTAAAGTCACTGTGACAGAAACCGAATATAACTGGAAGAATTACTGCGAAAAGCCTGAGATATCAGGCGGTGAGCTTACAGAAAAAATCACATTATCTGAAACTGTAACCAGAATCGGAAATGCAGGATTTGGTCAGATGGGCGGCAATCGTGGCGGTCGTGGTGATTTTGGCGGCAGAAATATGCAATAATTCCTTGATACAGGGCGTATGGAAAATCCATATGCCCTGATATTTTTTCTGTTTAATGCTGTGATTTCGCTTTGTTGTCTTCAACAAAATTTTTTTAAAAATCTTAAGAAAGTTTAAGACTATTTTAAGATTCCGCTTTTATAATATGCTTGTAAGGTTAAGAAATATTTAAGGCGAAAACGTTTCAGATACGCCGTAAACTACGGCACTTGCTCTGGATCTGGACGTTTTACCTTAGATGTTCGGAAAATTTACACATCAAAAATTTCAAGGAGATGGTATCAATGTCCAAGATTAAAAACTTCAGCAAGGTTTTGTCAGCTCTTACAGCTTCAGCCCTTGTGATTGGCGGAATCGGATTTAATTCTGCTGTTTTAAATGATAATAATACTGTACTTGCTGCCGCAGCCGGTGATGTTAACCAGGATAATTCGGTAAACGTTGCTGATATCGTGCTTTTACAGCAGTATTTAACAAAGCAGACATCAATTTCTTCATTTATGACTGCTGACCTGAACGCTGACAGAAAGGTTAATATTTTTGACCTTGTTATGCTTAAGAGAAATGTGGTAAGTGCAAATCAGGGTACAACAGATCCTACAGACCCTACAGAACCTACTGAACCAACTACTACAGAACCTGCAACAACAGAACCTGTTACAACAGAAACTACTGTAACCACTACAACAGTTGTTACTGACCCTGTTGAAGGGGACAACACAATCGTTCTTGCAGATTCAGGTATCACATTTACAGGTACAGGTGCTACACTCAGCGCTGACAACAAGATTATTACAATTGCTGCTCCTGGTACATACATCGTAACAGGTGAAATGACAGGCGGTCAGATTGTAGTAGATGTTGACAAGACAGCTTATGTTGACGGTGAAGTTGAACTTTCACTTGAAGGCATGAGCCTTACAAATACAGCTGATTCACCTATCTACGTTGCTTCAATTGACGGTGAATGTGTAATTTCAGCAAAGAAGAATACAGAAAACACTGTATCAGACGGTACTTCATATACAAATGCAGACGAAGGCGAAGGTGCAATCTACGCTTGTGACGACCTTAAGATCAAGGGTAAGGGTACACTCAATGTAAACGGTAACTGCGGTGACGGTATCGTTTGTAAGAATGACCTTAAGGTATTCAACAGCACACTTAATGTAACAGCTGTTGATGACGGCTTAAGAGGTAAGGATTCAGTTAAGATCGGTGACGCTGACGATACAGCATTTGATAATCTTATTGTAACAATCAAGACTACAGCAGGTGACGGTATCAAGTCAAATGCAACAGACGAAGGCAACGGTGTTGTTACAATCAACGGCGGTACAGTAAACATTGACGCTTACTCAGACGGTATCCACGCTTACCAGGAACTCAATGTAAACGGCGGTTCAATTGATATTGAAACAACAGAAAGCAAGGATTCAGGAAGCTCAAAGGGTCTTAAGGCAGGATATACAGATGATTCAACAGGCGAAACTCTTACAGGTGTTGTAAATGTAAACGGCGGTTATGTAAATGCCAATACAAATGATGACTGTATCAACTCAAACGGCGACATCAATATCCTCGGCGGACAGCTTGAACTTCAGACAAAGGCTGCAACATCAGGCTATCAGGGACTTCACGCTGACAACAGCGTAACACTTGGTACTGACGGCGGTGCTTACGAAGACTTTGACCTTGTTATCTACAACGCTTACGAAGGTATCGAAGCTATGAACATCTACCAGAAGAGCGGTGCAACTGTTGTAACTTCTTTAGATGACGCTTTCAACGTAGCAGGCGGTGCTGACAACTCAGGCTCATCAGGCGGCTGGCCTGGTCAGGGCGGTACTTCATCAGGAGGTGCAGGTGAACTTGTTATCAGCGGTGGTTTCTCAGTAATCAGCGTTCAGAACGGCGACCATGACGGTTACGATTCAAACGGCACACTCAAAATCACAGGCGGTATTGCTATCACAAACGGTCAGGAACCATTTGACTGTGACGGCGGTGTTTCATACACAGGCGGTGTTTACATCAAGAACACAGGCTCATCAGGCGGTATGGGCGGCGGAATGATGCCGGGCGGTTCAACATCAATGACTGAATCAGTTAATGCTTCATGCTCAATTTCAGCAGGCACAAGAGTTACTCTCTGTGACGGCTCAGGAAACATCATCGTTTCATTCATCGCTGACAAGAGCGTTTCAAGCCTTATTGCAGGATGCACAGCTTACTCAGGTGCAACATTCTACACAGGCGGCGAACTCTCAGGCTCAACATACTTCCAGGAACTTGACGATACACAGCTTGCAGCTTACGGCGGTACACTTACAGGCGGTACAGCAGTATCAGGCTCATCAAGCGGCGGTACAACAAATCCTTGGGGTTAATCAATAAAGCTATCAAGATTATTCCTTATTCCTTTTAAATTCCAACTCACCCTGCAGTGTAAAAGCTGTGGGGTGAGTTGTTTTGTGAATTTATATTTGTCTGAGATAAGCCTCCCCTGACAGGGGAGGTGCCACGAAGTGGCGGAGGGGTTTAAAAGCAAAAATTATCTTAACCCCTCTGTCAGCAAGCTGACATCTTCCCTTTCAGGGGAGACTGATATTACACCCATAAATTAAAATTTTCATTTTCATATAAAATCCCTTGTAATATCTTTACAATTATGGTATAATACAAGTACAATGGCGGATTGTTGAAAAATCACAGTATTTTTCATCAGTCCGACCAGAAATATATATGAGGTGAGAAAAAATGAAAATCAGATTAAGGAAAGCGGTGGCTTTGCTGGCAGCAGCCTGCATGACCCTGGGGTCATCAATGGTGTCCATGCCGTCACAGGCCGCCAACCACAGCAGAGTGGCTGTTCACGACCCGTCAATCATCAAGCTTGATGACGACAGCTACTACATCATCGGCTCCCATCTTGGAGCGGCACGTTCGGCTGACCTGGGAAGCTGGACACAAACGGCAAATTCTCAGGCAGGTACGAAAAGCACAACATTTTTCAACGACATCTACACAGAACTTGCTATCCCTGCCGCATGGTCATCTCCGTCAAATGCCAACTATGATTTATCAGGCAACCTCTGGGCACCTGACATCATCTACAATGAAAAAATGGGCAAATACTGCATGTATCTGAGTGTCAACGGTGACAACTGGAAGTCCTCAATCGTGCTTTGTACAGCCGACAATATTGACGGTCCTTACAAGTATGTTGACACTATTGTGTATTCGGGCTTTAACAATACCGACACATTCAGCTACAAGAAAACCGACGTTGAAAAGGTACTTGGCAGCAACCCAGACATTTCACGCTATCTTTCAAACGGTGAATGGAACGCAAACTACGGCACTAACGCCATCGACCCTGCTGTTTTCTATGACGAAAGCGGTGCTTTATGGATGATTTACGGTTCATGGTTCGGCGGACTTTTCATGCTTGAGCTTGACGAAAACACAGGTCTTCGTGACTACAATGTAAAGTACAGTACTGTAAACGATGTTTCTGATGCCTATATGGGTATCAAGGCGGCAGGCGGTCACTGGGTTTCGGGTGAAGGCCCTTACATCGAATACATGGAAGACCCTGAAACAGGAAAGGGCTACTACTATCTGTTTGTTTCATACGGCTGCTTCAACAATGACGGCGGCTACAACATGCGTATTTTCAGAAGTGAATACCCTGCAGGCCCTTACGTTGATCAGAACGGAAATTCTGCAATCTACAAAACAGGCGGAAACAACATAGGCGGCAATATCGGTATGCGTCTTATGAGTAACTACAAGTGGGACTGCAACGACAGACCTAACAAGGCACAGGGTCACAACTCTGTACTTATGGACGAGGACGGCAGGCTGTTTGTTATCTACCACAACAAGTTTGACGACCAGTACGGCTTCCATGAAGTGCGTGTTCACCAGCTTATCATGAACGAGGATGGCTGGCCTGTTGCAACTCCTTATGAGTATGTTCCGGGTGAGGAAATTTCAAAGACAGGTCATTCAATGGAGGCTGTGGCAGGTGATTATGAATTTATCTTCCATCAGCTTAATCAGAAAATAGTTGACGACCAGGTTACAAGCGGCAACAATGCAGAGGTTGAGCTTTCACAGGATATTACCCTTAAGGCAGACGGTACTGTAACAGGTGACATTTCGGGTACATGGACAATGAAAAACGGCTCTCCTGAAATGACGCTTACATACGGCGGTGTTACATATAAGGGCAGCTTTATCGTTCAGGCAGACGAGTCTGCCGACATGGTTCAGAAGATGACATTTACAGCCACAGGCAACAACACATGCGTATGGGGCAGCAAAAAGACAGCCTACAGCAAGGCTGATGACCTGCCTGACATTACATCTTCAAGCCAGCTTGTATACAATGAAAATTCTGTTATAGGCACAGGCAAGGCTGTAAGACTTTCTGGCACAGACCTTTTAAGCGGTGTTTCATACGTTATCACAAACAAATTCAACGGTCTTGCACTTGACCTTGCAGGCGGAGCTACAGACAGCGGCACAAACATTCAGCAGTGGGGACTTTCGGGCGGTAAGCATCAGGAATGGAGAATTACCGCACAGGACAACGGCTACTGCGTAATCCAGTCTATGTCTGACGAGGGAATGTGTATTGCATCTGCTGAAAATTCTGCCGACAACGGCATAAATGTTGAGCTTCAGAAATTCACAGGTGCTGACAATCAGCTTTGGAAGCTTGTGCAGGACGGTGCTTTTTACGGAATCCTTTCAAAATGCTCGGCTGACAAGGCAGGGCTTGACGTTTACGACTGGAGCGAGGAAAACGGCGGCAACATCAATCAGTGGGAATACTGGGGCGGTGCATGTCAGCAGTGGAGCATTACTCCTGCTTACCCGACAGTAAACAGCGGAAGCTACACAATAAAGAATATCAACAGCGGACTTTTTGCCGCAGGTGATAACGGAAACCTTGTTCAGAGCAAGGAACAGGCGTGGGATATCACAAAGCTTGATGACGGTTATTACACTGTTGCAGACCAGAGCGGAAAGCTTCTCACAGTTGAAAACGGCTCGGCTGAAGACGGTGCAAATATCTATCTTGACACAGCAAAAAATGACAACTCACAGAAATTTAAGCTTTACGCAAACGGTGACGGCTCATACTCAATTTTAACTGCCGTTTCGGGCGGAAAGTCAGCAGCGGACATTTTTGAAATAAGCCTTGACGACGGTGCCAACATCTGCCAGTGGAATTACTGGGGCGGTGACGGTCAGAAGTTTGTAATTGAACCTGCAAAGCAGGAGGAGGTTATCGAACCTACAACAGAACCTACTACCAAACCTACAACAGAACCGACCACAGAGGCTACTACAGTCACAACAACAGAGCCTGTCTTTGAAATTGTGGGTGACGTAAATGCTGACAAGACATTCAGCATCGCAGATATTGTAATGCTTCAGAAATGGCTTGTAAACGCAGGAGATTTAACAGACAAAAATGCGGCTGACGTAACAGGCGACAACAAAATAAACATCTTTGACCTTGTTTATCTCAAAAGGCTTATTGCCGGTAAATAAAGTTGATTCAAAGGGCTGCTTTTAAGCAGTCCTTTTTATATGTACGAAAAATTGTTCACAAGGGATTTATATTCATCAAGGTCAAAGCTGTAGCTTTTTTGAGATACAGATGACAGGTCGGAAAGGTCGTCCTCCCAGCGTCTGTCACGCAGGTATTTTTCGGGGAAGGGGATAAATCTGCCATTTTCCTTTTTCCAGTTTTCGCTGTCCCTCTGCCTGTGTACAGCCGCAATTATCCTCTCTGCTGTATCAGATGAGGGATTTATCCTGTTCCATTCTCTGAAAGCCTTAAGCTTTGAAACCTTTTTCGGATAAGATGAAAAGAATTTTTCAAAATCACACACACAATCTTCATCACCTGATTTATCAGGGGCAGGGGCTGCTATGGCAGCCTCTTTTTCTTTGTCTGTGTCTTTATCTTTATCTGTGTCTTTATCTGTGTCTGTATCTTTATCCGCATAAGTCGCATGCGTTGGCATGCGGTCGCATTCGGAAGATTTTTTTGTCCAGCGTTTTTTAGCGTTGTTGGAATTTTTTACACAAGCTTCCTCCCACTTTTTGCCGTCACGCTCAAGGCAGTTTCTCATTGTTATGTACGCAATTTTCAAAGCTCCCGTAAATCCCGTTTCCTCTCCACGCTTTGCATAGGCGAAAAGTGCCCTTAAAAGCTGTCCTGTTTCCTCGTCTGAAAGTGCCTCAAAAAGCTCCTCCCAGTCCTTGTAGAGTGCAAATGATTTATTGTCCTTATGATAGTTTTTTTTCATAGATTTTACCTCCGTCTTTTTTTCATTATCTGTATTATAAGCCTTTTGAATGATTAAAGTCAAAGGTTTTGGAAATGTATGCACCCTTTTGCATCTGATAAAATTTTAATTTGTCGTTCTTTTTTGTTTTCTTAACTTTCTTTGCTTGTACAAAGAAAGTTACAAAGAAATACATAAACTTTTTTCTTTTCTTCGAAACAGAAAAAAGTTTAATCAAAAAAGAAAAATTCCATACATGAATTTGAAACTTAACTAATAATGTTTCCCCAAACTTGCAAACTTCATAATTGCAACAAAACAAGTCCTACGTTACATGAGTGGCAGTTAAAACAGAATTTGTCAGTTTCAGAAAAAAATTTTCTTTAAAGCTG
>JAZQZW010000001.1:0-10567 GCA_045634285.1 Oscillospiraceae bacterium | reverse complement strand
TTGTGGGCTACCGCTGGTATGATGCAAGAAATATAAAACCGCTTTATCCGTTTGGTTACGGTCTGTCCTATACGGACTTTAAAATAACGGATATCAGAACAGACAGTAAAGAATTTACAGACAATGTTACTGTAACTGTTACAGTGAAAAATATCGGTGACAGAGCCGGAAAAACTGTTGTACAGCTTTATGTAAATGACAGCAGAAGTTCACTTACAAAGCCCGTGAATGAACTTAAGGCGTTTGAAAAGGTCTGGCTTGAAATGGGTGAGGAGAAGACCCTGAGCTTTACACTTAAACGCCATGACTTTGAAAGCTATGACCCGAATCTGAATGAATGGACAATGGAGGAGGGTTATTACAGAATTTCAGCCGGTTTGTCATCACGTGATTTACAGGCTGAGTGTACAGTTTATGCCGATGTAAAATCCCCTTATTCCTACGGTTCACAGACAAGCATAAAGGTGATTTATGAAGATGAAAGACTTTATGAAACTTTAAAGGGATTTTTTGAAGAAAGAGGTCTTGCATGGTCGGCTGTGCTGACAAGCTATGAGTATACGGCACAGGATACACTTGAGCTTATACTATGTCAGGTTGAATGTCCACAGAGTGACAGGGAAGTTTTGTTCGACAGAATGAGCAGGATAAGAAAAGAATAATGAAGTTGAAGCACTGTCATATGGCAGTGCTTTTTCCTTAAAAATTTTTTTCAAAAAAATATAGTAATTTCCGTAGTTTTATGCTATAATGTATTATAAATAATGTGAAAGGAGCTGATTATTTGATAATTGATTGTCATACACACACACATAATTCATTCGACGCAGAGAATGATACCGTAATTGAAAGGTGTGAACGAGCCATTGGGCTTGGCCTTACTGCCATGGCTGTAACAGACCACTGTGAAGCCAACAGGTTTTATCCTATGGAGCATTACGGAGTTACAGAGCCTTCGGAAAATGATGTGTACAACTACAAAAAAGACTATGAAAATTCCGTTGCGGAGGTTACAGAAGCCAAAGAAATCTACAGGAATAAATTTAATTTAATCTGTGGAATAGAGCTTGGGCAGGCAACGGCAGACAACAAGGTGGCTGATATAATCTGTGCCGATAAGAGAATTGATTTTATAATCGGCTCTATGCACGAGCTTCCGGGAAGAGAGGATTTTTACTTCCTTGACTACTCAAAGCTTGATGTGGATAAGCTTATGGAGGAAAACTTCAACGAAGTATACAAGCTCTGCAAACAGAATAAATTCGATGTTCTGGGACACCTTACATATTCTCTCAGATATATTGAAGGTGAGCAGAAAATAAAGGTTGACATTGAAAAATACAAGGATATTATTGCAGAAATTTTTTCCGAAATAATCAGAAACAAAAAGGGAATTGAAATAAACACTTCAGGTCTTCGTCAGGCATACGGGAAGACATTCCCGTCACTTGAATACATAAAGCTGTATAAGGATCTGGGTGGTGAAATCATAACATTCGGCTCTGACTGTCACTGCATAGCTGACCTGGGAGCAGGAATTTCAGAGGGCATGAACATTGCAAGACAGGCAGGATTTGAAAAAGCCGCATTTTATTTAAATCATGAACCACATTTTATAAATCTTTAAAAGGAGAAATTATCATGAATGAACTTATTACTTTATTAAAACAGAACGCAAGATTTTCAAATGAACAGTTAGCCTCAATGCTTGGTATTTCAGCAGATGAGGTTGCAAACAAAATACAGCAGCTTGAAGATGACGGAGTTATCAAGGGCTATAGTGTAATTGTTGACGAAAACCGTGTTGACAAGGATATGGTTATTGCCAATATCGAGCTCAAGGTTACTCCTCAGCGTGACTGTGGATTTGATGAAATGGCAAGAACAATTATGATGTATGATGAGGTTGAAAGCATTTCCCTTATGTCAGGTTCCTATGATCTTTCTGTTACAGTAAAGGGTAACGACCTCAAGAGTATTGCGCTTTTCGTTTCACAGCGACTTGCCACTATTGAAGGTGTACTTTCAACTGCTACTCACTTTGTTCTCAAGACATACAAGGATAAGGGGATTTTTATTGAAGATGAAGAAGAAAAAGATGAAAGAAGCATGATTGCACCGTAACAAACTTCAAGGAATTCTGAAAGGAGAAAAGTATCATGATAGACTATAATTCGGTATTGTCCAATAAGATAAAAAATATAAAGCCATCAGGCATAAGAAAATTTTTCGACCTTGCCGCTATGATGAAGGGTGTTATAAGTCTTGGTGTAGGTGAGCCTGATTTTCCTACTCCATGGACAGTAAGAAAAGCCGCTATTGATACTCTTGAAAAAAAGAGAATTATTTATACTGCAAACTCAGGTCTTGCAGAGCTTAAAGATGAAATAACAAAGTATACCAAAAGAAAAATTGATGTGCAGTATGATTACAACACAGAAGTAATTGTAACTGTTGGTGGTTCTGAAGCTATTGATATTGCCGTACGTGCCCTTGTTGACCCGGGTGATGAGGTACTTGTGGTAGAGCCTTGCTTTGTTTGTTACGCTCCTATTGTTGAACTTATGGGCGGTGTTGCAGTTCCTATTGAAACAAAGGTTGAAAATAACTTCAAGCTGACTGCACAGGAATTAAAGGAAAAAATCACAGATAAGACAAAGCTCCTCATTCTGCCGTTCCCTAACAATCCGACAGGTGCTATAATGACCAAAGAGGATCTGGAGCCGATTGCCGAAGTGCTGAGAGATACAAACATAATGGTTTTATCTGACGAGATTTACTCAGAGCTTACATACGGCAGAAAGCACTGTTCAATTGCTTCCCTTGATGGAATGAGAGAAAGAACAATCCTTGTAAACGGATTTTCAAAGGCATTTGCCATGACAGGCTGGAGACTTGGCTATCTTGCCGCACCTGCACCGATTATCGAACAGGCTCTTAAAATTCATCAGTATGCTATAATGAGTTCTCCTACAATCAGTCAGTATGCTGCCATAGTGGCTCTTACAGACTGTGAAAAGGAAGTTAAAAAGATGGTTGATGAATACAATGTACGTCGTCGTCTTGTTGTTGACAGCTTCAATAAAATGGGGCTTACATGCTTTAATCCTGAAGGTGCATTTTATGTGTTCCCATGTATCAAGAGTACAGGTATGACAAGTGAAGAATTCTGTGAAAAGCTTCTGAACGAACAGAAGGTTGCGGTAGTTCCGGGTAATGCATTCGGTGAATGCGGAGAAGGATTTATAAGAGTTTCCTACGCATATTCACTCAAGCATCTTATGGAAGCACTCAGCAGAATTGAAAAGTTTATAAATAAAAAGTGAGATTAAGGCTGATATGGATAGTATTAAAGTTAAAGCTTCGGCAAAAGTAAATCTGACCCTTGATGTTACGGATAAACTGCCAAACGGATATCATCTTATTGAAAGTATTTTTCAGAGTATCGGAATTTTCGATATTGTAACTGTAACCAAAGCGGCGAAGGATATAAAGATTACGTGCGATGATGAAAGCGTTCCGTGTGATTTCAGAAATATTGCATATAAAGCGGCACTTCTGTTTTTTGAGCATACAGGCATTGAAGCAGGTGCAGAAATTCACATTGAAAAGCATATTCCGTCACAGGCAGGACTTGGCGGCGGAAGTTCTGACGGTGCAGCCGTTCTTTATGCACTCAATCGTTTGTACGATACAAAAATGGATATTACACAGTTAGCCGAAATAGGTGGCAGAATAAGTGCCGATACTGCATTTTTCATATACGGTGGTACTGCTTATGTAAAAGGCATAGGTGAAAAGATTTTTGCAATAAGGTCAATCCCACCTGTTCACATGGTTATCGCAAAGGGCAGAGAAGGTATTTCAACTCCTGAAGCTTATGCAAAAATTGACGGACTTGTAAATCCACCTCACCCTAAAACAAAAGCACTTGCCAAAGCAATTGATAAGGGAAAATTTATCAAAAACTGTGACTTGTGCGAAAATATGTTTGAACTTGTAACCCAGACAAAAGATGTATTTGAGCTGAAAAAGCATATGCTCAATTATGGGGCAAAAACTGCTGTTATGAGCGGAAGCGGTTCTTCTGTTTTTGGTATATTTGAAACAGAAGAAGAAGCTGATATCTGTAAAGAACACCTGAGAAAATGCAATTATTTTGCTGAATACTGCACAGCAGTTACTCAGGGAATATATGAAGTTTGAATATTTAAATCCCTCATTTTTAAAATGAGGGATTTTTAGTTGCAGGTGTTATAAAATAAGTCGTCTGACAAGTGGCCTGAAAAGAAACCCCTGAGAGTTTCAGCTCTCAGGGGTTTTGTATGGTTACATTGTTATTTTTATACCACATTTACTTCTTGATAAGAAATTTATTAAGCTCAATTAAATCGGCAGTGCTTATCAAACCGTCAGCATTCATATCGGAATTCTTACTGTCAACAGGCATAGTTTCAGAAATAATATGACGTTTAAGTGCAACAGAGTCGAAAATATTTATCTTCTTGTCGCTGTTTACATCACCCTGTACATTTTTCTTTACAGGTTCTGTTGTTGGCTGTGTTGTGGTCGGAATATCTGAACCACCGCCATAATGGTCTGAAAGTGAAATACCGTTGCCTGACTTACCAAGCTTGATTTTATGGTCAAGGCTTATATACTTACCGGCATCATTCTGCCAGAGTGAAGGCTCAACGAATTCGTACTTTTCTTCATCCCATTCTGTCCAGTTTGTACCGCCTGCAATAAGACCGCCTGTATCACCTGAGTTTTCATTGAAGCACCAGAATGTATGGTGAATAGTGTTTTCAATCATAAGGTCACGAAGTGCTGCCATCCACTGTCTGTTTCTGCCGTCTTCGTCATGTTCTGCGTCAAGGAATCCGCCCCATTCACCCATAAGAAGCGGAGCGATTTTCTCGTCCTGAATGAAGAACCAGTTATCATACCAGCAGTCTTCCATAAGTGTTTCCTGAGTAAATCCGTCATAGAACCATGTCTGATCATATACCAGTGGGCCGTAATCGTGAGGTGAATAAACAAGCTGATCCTGATGTTCACCTAAATCAACAGGATAATCATGAACACCTCTGAAGTTTCCTCCCCACCATGTTCCGTGGAAGTTGCTGTATGGATACGGAGGCTTTGAATAGTCACTGCCTACTGAATTCCAGTCTGCACCTTCTTCAAATTTAGGATATACTTCAATACCCTCTACCATAATAAGCAGATTCGGATTCTGTTCAAGAACAGCTGCCGCACCTCTTTCAGCAGCATATCTCCAGTTGTTTGCATCTGTTGAGCCGTCCCATTTTGCAAATGTGCCCTCATCCTTTTTGCCATGAGGTTCGTTTTTAAGGTCGATTGCAATAATGGTATCATCATCTTTATAGTAATCTGCGAACCACGCAAGAGCCTCAAGCCAGTCCTCAGTTGAATACTTGTCTGTATACCATACAGGATACTGATGTCCTGCCGAAGCTGTTTCTGCACTGTGAACGTCCATCATGATTTTGATACCGTTTTCTCTGCACCATTCAACAGCCTTGTTCCAGATATCAAAGCTGTACATTACAGTACCACCCTCGATTCCCTCAACAGTAAGCTCAGGGTTTGAGTAGTTGTTAACCTTACACATTTCATCAGGTTCACCGTTTTTCCACTGGAGAAGAATCTGTGTTGACATAGGCACACGAAGAAGATTGAAACCATGGTCAGCAATCTGATTTAACGCTTCGTGCATGTTAAGGCTCCATACACCGTCAAAAACCTGACTTCCTACATTGTAGCCGAACCAGTTACAGCCAGTAAGCCACACAGGGTTGCCGTACATATCAACAATCTGTGCATTTTCGTTTACGTGCAGCCAGTCGTCATGATATTCGTCAGGTGCCGCAGAAGTCGGAACTGCTGCAGCTGTTGTGCCGATAAGCATGGCAGCAGCCGAAAGAATGGATACTGCTGCTCTTTTTATATGTTTAGCTCTCATAAAATACCTCCGTTTGAAACATAATTAATCATTTTAATGGTATCACTTATTGAAAAATATGTCAATTGATATTTTGTACGAAAAATTAGGATATTTTTTTATTATAAAAAATGTTTTGTAGGGGACGGCGCCCACGACGTCCCGTAATTAAACGTAATATCAGCGGTGTGTAGGGGCGACCGGTGGTCGCCCGTTGGTATTTCAGTTTATTATGCGGGCGAGCAATACTCGCCCCTATATATAAATAACATATTCCCAACAAAAGAACACCCCCGAAAAGAGAGTGTTCTTAAAAAAGATAGTAAATTAGAGAAAGGATAGGTTTATTCAATTTCCATTACTACAGCATTACCTTTTTCGATATTTTGATACATATCACATGCGTTTATATAATCATAATAATTAATAGCGTAGAAACCATTTTCGGCAAATTCTTCCGGTACAACATATCCCAATGTGATAGTCTTTGTTTCATAAGGTACAAAGTCATACTTGTAGCTCGAGTGTCCACCATGTTCCTTGTCCGGCATATATTGCGGTTCCATAGCATTATATTCAAAATCCTTTGATACTATATAGTCAAATCCATAAAAATATAAACTTCCTGCAACATCTGATTTATTTTCGATTTCGTATGTTATAAGCAGCATTTTTGCCGTATCGGAATTGAAATTTTCATCAAGTTCAAGCCATCCGAGATGATCCTTTGTTATTAAATCTTTGTAATTTTCAAAATCATCAATCTTACTGCTTACAATTTTCTGTGAGGTGTCTACATCCTTACCTTCACCATCTTCGTTTATCAGAAACCACTCTTTACGGTTTACAGAAGTACCCACAGGAATTTTTTTAATATCTTTCAGAACCTTTAAAAATTCTTCCTGCTCGCTGTTATATTCATCTTCCCAATGCTTTTCCATTTCTTCAAACGGAGGGTCATAAACTATATCAGAGTCGTCCCATTCAACAGTATATTTGTTGGCAAAGCCTTTTTCAATATCAACCGTAAATGTATATTCGGCAGGGAAATTATCTGTATCAAGGTCATAAACCTCAATTTTCAGCTGTTTGGCTGTTTTAAGCGGAGAGGACAGATAACCACGGATGTTATCTGTTTCGTCAATTGCAACGCTAAAACTTTCGTCCATAAATTCAAACTTGTTTCCGTCATTGTCCAGTACTCTGAATGACTGATTTTTACCCAGTCCTGAAATATTAATTTCAGTTTTAAATGGTGTTACATAAACACTTTCAAGAGTAATGCCGTCCTGGGTTTCGTTTACCTCATAAAGCTTATTGTAGCTTGTGTCGGGACTTACAGTAGCCTCAAAGCTGAATTTATCGCTGAATGTGTCTGTCGTTTCAGGTGTGTATACTCCTGAACCATAGTAGTCGTTAGAGTTTTCAGGAACCCATGTCTGATATTTTTCATTTTCGCCCTTAAGATTTAAAATTTCCACATCAAGCTTTGTATTGTCTGTAACAGATAAATGCTGATAGGTTGCAGTGCCGTAGAATATTCCGTCATCTGAAGCATAGAAATCAACAGGAACAGCCGACTGAATACCCTCCATATCTCTTAATCGTGTATCGTTAAGCTTTGTTATAATATAGGCTGAAATTTTTGTCATGCCTTTAAGTTGTTCGTTTGCAGGTTTTAACGCAAAGGCAATTGAAAGGTTTTCTCCGTCACAGTAAACACTCTGCATTGTAATATCGGCACAAAGCTGTGCTGAATTTTCGTTTATATTCTGGGCATAGGCTGAAAGGTCAGCTTTCTGTTCAGGCAATTTCAGATAAACCTCCTGGTTCATAACACTGAACGCACTCTTGAAATAACTCGCCGCAACAGGTACTCCACAGGCAAGAGTTGCCGCAAGAATGATTGCAGTAACGGTTATCTTTTTTCTGTGACGGATTTTCTTAGGTAATGTTGTTGCTTCACTTCTTATCTGTTCATAAGCCATATTGCACTTATCATTTACAATATCCGGAATTTCTATTTTTTCATTAAAGATTATTTTTTCTTTCATAATGATGCAACCTCCGTATAAATTTCTCTGAATTCCTGTCTTGCACGGGACAGCCTTGTCTTAACTGTATTTTCGTTCATGTTGAGCATTTTGGCTATTTCCTTAACCTTAAAGCCCTGTGTGTAGTACAGAATCATTATAAGACGGCTGTTTTCCGAAAGGCTGTCAAGACATTCATTTACTTCGTTTGTATACTGATTAATCTGAACCGGTTCAACATTCTCATAGCTTTCAACGTATATTGTACGGCTGTTCTGACGTATGATATCGTTGCATTTGTTTATGAGAATTCTTGTGAGCCATGTTTTGAAGTATTTCTCTTTTTTAAGCTTTCCTATTTCACTCCAGCAGGTTAAAATCGTTTCGGACATTGCATCTGCGGCATCAGCGTCATTGTGCAGAATGGAAATCGCAACTTTATACATGTCCGATTTGCTGTTTTCTATGACAGTTATAAAGGCTTCGGGGTCGCCATTTTTAGCCTTTGAAATCAAATCTTTCATATAATCTCACACTCCTTTTGTTTGGTAGAATATAACCATGTCGCAGATGTCCCCCGCCTCTTAGGCGGCGGGTTCCATTCAGACTTTCAGTAGGAGAATAAATCTCCCACTGAAACCCTGAGGAGCAAAACTCCTTGCGACGGTTGCAATCGTCGCAACGTGATTAAGCGAGCTTATCACGTTTTGCTCCGATTTTAATACGGATATATTCTGAAATCAAAGCTTTGTTTTCTGTACATTAGACGTTTTGAAACGCCATAAAGTTTCATCTGTAAATAAAAAATATTTTTAACCAAAAATAAACAAAGAAAAAAACCGGAGAAATCCTCCGGCTCCTTCCTTTGTTCTTGTGTTTTTTCTTTTTTTTCTTTTGTTCTACAGGTAATATTATATCACAGACCCGACAAAAATAAAATAGACAAATTATTAACAAAATATTAAAAATCTGTAAACGAATGTAAATATTGTGTTTATTTTTAGAAAAATATGTCGATATATAATATAAGAGTACATCTTATAGGAGGGGATTATATGGATTTAAGCAAAATCGGCTCACTTTCAAATTATATGAACAGCTTAAAGCTTGAAACAAAGTGGAATCAGAAAAAGAAAACAGGGGATTTAGGCTCACAGTCTAAAAAATCCGAGCTTGAAATTAAAAATGAACAGTTCAAGGCACAGTACTACAGCCAGAGAGAAAACAATCCTGAAGATGAAACGCTTAAAACAATCAATAACAAAATTGCGGCAGGTACAAAGCTTTCACCTACCGAAATGAGATATCTGCAATCAAAAAATCCTGCACTCTATCAGAAGCTTAAAAGCGATGAACAGCAGGAAAAGGCTTTTGAAAAAAAGCTGCATGAATGCAAGACTAAAGATGATGTTGACAGGCTTAAAATGTCAAGCGTCAGCAAGGCATTATCGACTATAAGTTCAGCAAAGGGTTCAAATATCCCTGAGGGTACAAAGCTTGAGATTGCCGCATCTGAAATGAGAAAGCTTCAGAAGATAGAAAAAATTGTAGCAAAATTTGTAAAGAGCGGAGAATATTCAAAACTTCCGACAGAAGCAGAAGTACACAAGGCTGAAAAGGAAATTGCAGAGGCTAAGCAGAATCAGACAGAAGAAATCCTTGAAACACAGAAGATTTCTGAAAATGAAGAAAAAGTTTCAACAGCTCAGCAGGAGAATGTTGAAAAAACGAAAATCAAATCTGATAATAAGGACATTGTGAAAGAAACCGAAAAGGTTTTACCGGATGAAAAATCCGATAAAACGGTATCAGAGGCAGAGCATTCTGTGGAAGCAGAAAAAATCAGACGTTCAAAGGCAAAGAAAGCCTATATCAAAGCAGAAAACAATTTTGCTCCGATGCCGATTAATGCGGATATTAAAATTGAAATAAAATAAACTTAGGCGGTGCTGTATGCACCGCCTTTTGCATGATGTGAAAATTATACAAAATAAAGCTTGAAATTTTTGTACCTTTACTTTTGTCGAATTTTATTATATACTATATACATAGAACAAACAAAGGGAGATTATATGAAAAACAAAACTTTTACGGGATTTATTTTAGCAGCTTCGCTTCTTACCGGGTGCGGACAGGAGGTTGCTTCTCCGACGCTGCAGGATACAGTTTCAGAATCTGCTGTCACAACCGCATTGACCACGCAGGTAACGGAAGTTTCAAAAACAATTCCTGCAAATGCATGCACAACACCGCCAACAGATATAACGGTGGAGATAACAGACACTCTTGAGGTGTATGACAATGTTGCAATAGAAGATGTTATCTCTATGGAGGGAATAGAGCTTGTCAACGGAGAAGAACTTATCGATACAAGTGAAGTTGGTGAGCATGAGACCGAAATAAGATATGTTTACGGGGATAAGCTTTATTGCTACCCGATAAGCTACAGCGTTGCCGATACGACACCACCTTTGCTTCTGAGCTCTGGAGCAGGCTCGCAGATTGAACTGTATGACAGCTTTGATATCAACGACTGCGTAGGCTTTGCGGATAATTATGATAAAGA